>JAHELO010000213.1 GCA_024644145.1 Christiangramia sp. | reverse complement strand
ATTTCGCTGACCATCACTGTGATATCTGCTGGCATACCAGGCACATAGATCAGTTCTTTTTCCCGCATATAAGCCGCACCGGAAGAAGCCCCGATGTACCTTGTTCCCGCCCTGCTCATTTTACCCACCGTAATTACACCGGCAGATTCGGTAAGTTCCGCATTCCGGCTAATAATCGTTTGCAGCCCATCTATGATCTTCGCTGAAATTAGAATTGGATCTACGCCACTCCATGGGGCAGATCCGTGAGCCTGTTTACCTTTTACATTAATGACGAATCTTTCCACTGCAGCCATAGTGCCTTCAGGTTTATATTTAATAGTCCCCACCGGGGTCGCGGCATTAATATGTAAACCAAAAATTACATCAACAATGGGATTTTCAAGCACCCCTTCCTTTATCATTAATTTAGCTCCGCCCTCTTCCCCAGGTGGTGGTCCTTCTTCTGCAGGTTGAAAAATAAACTTTACTGTACCGTTAATCTTATCCCTGTTTTCTGACAGTATTTTTGCCACTCCCATGAGAATGGCGGTGTGGGTATCATGGCCACAGGCATGCATAACCCCTGTTTTTGCGCCAAGAAACTCTGTTTCTACCGTAGATTTAAAGGGAAGTTCATTATTTTCGGTAACAGGCAGAGCATCTATATCTGCTCTTAAGGCCACTGTCTTCCCGGGATTATTACCTTTTAAGATTCCAACCACCCCGGTTTTAGCTACCCCTGTTTTAGTCTCAATTCCGAGGTTTTCAAGGAAGTTTGCGATTTTTTCTGCAGTTTCGAATTCCCGGTTAGAAAGTTCAGGATGTTCATGAAAATCTCTGCGCCATTCTATTACCTGCGTTTCCAGATTTTTAAATTGTGATTCCGGGATCGTCTGCTGTGAGAAGCCTAAACCGCTAATAAAAATTAAAAAATAGAGAAAAGAATATTTCATAAAGTGGTCATTAAAATTTTATAAGTTGGTAATTATCTTTTTGTAATTGTACCAATGCGGTCATTGCCGAAAGAGCAAAACTAACATGGTGGTCTGCTTTCACTTTCGTAACTCCATAATGGGTAGCGCTTTGCCCACATAATATTATTTTTACGCCTTGGTTTGATAGTGCTTTAATTAGCGGCAGATTTGGATTAGTTGACTGCCCGGGAAATATTTCTGAATAGAATTTATCTTCTAGCACGTCTTGCACAGCCTTTCCGTGTAGCACCAAAGCAACCTCCATATTACCGGGTTTCACACCGGCATTTTCATGCATGTTCAAAAATCTTGCGGCCGTTTCTATCAGGTTATTAGGTTTATCGTCTTTAAAACTCCGGTCTATATCAATTACTGCTTTTAATATAGATGTGGTATCGGTTTGGAAATCCGGTGAGTCAACCGGATAGGTTTTACCATAATCTGGGATCACATTTCCGGTAATTAACTCCTGAGAGTAAGAAAACGTGCAGAACAGAATAAGTACTGGTAAAAGGATTTTTTTCATAGCTGCTTAGGGATATATAATTCTTCGATTTTAAAGATATTAAAATATAGCGCATTGGCTAAACGGTGACGGTATTTGTTTAAAAAACACGGCGTTTCGGGTTTCCTTTTTTGCTCATTTTAGTTACCTTTCAGCTTTTAAAAAAGGAGAAAATTTGGAAGCTTATTTAGCTGGATTAAATGACGCACAGAGGGCTCCGGTGCTGCAAAAAGACGGGCCCATGATCGTAATTGCCGGAGCAGGATCGGGGAAGACCAGGGTGTTAACCTTCAGGATAGCATATCTTATGAACCAGGGTGTAGATGCCTTTAATATCCTGGCACTTACCTTTACTAATAAGGCTGCGCGGGAGATGAAGCATCGTATTTCCCAGATTGTTGGTAGCAGTGAGGCCAAAAATTTGTGGATGGGAACTTTTCATTCGGTTTTTGCGAAGATCCTGAGATTTGAAGCAGATAAGTTGGGATACCCTTCGAATTTTACCATATACGATACACAGGATTCACACTCGGTGATAAGAGCGATCATTAAAGATATGAGACTGGATAAGGATGTGTATAAATATAAACAGGTTTATAACCGTATATCCTCTTACAAAAATAGTCTTATTACGGTGAAGGCTTACTTCCAGAACGGTGAGCTTCAGGAGGCAGATGCCATGTCTAAAAAACCGAGACTTGGAGAGATCTATAAAGAATATGTAGACCGTTGTTTTAAGGCAGGAGCGATGGATTTTGATGATCTGCTGCTCAAGACCAACGAGCTTTTAAACCGGTTTCCAGAAGTATTGCATAAATATCAGAGCAGGTTCAAATATATTCTGGTAGATGAGTATCAGGATACGAATCACTCTCAGTATCTTATTGTAAGAGCATTGTCAGATAAATTTCAGAACATTTGCGTGGTAGGGGATGATGCCCAGAGTATCTACGCCTTCCGTGGGGCTAATATTAATAATATCCTGAACTTTCAGAAAGATTATGATAATGTTCAAATGTACAGGCTGGAGCAAAACTACCGGTCTACCAAGAATATCGTTAGTGCGGCCAACTCCATCATAGATAAGAATAAAACCAAGCTGGATAAAGTTGTATGGACTGCTAATGATGATGGCCCTAAGATTATTGTGAACAGATTGCTTACAGATGGGGAAGAAGGCCGTTATGTAGCTAGTTCTATCTTTGAAAATAAGATGCAGCATCAAATGAACAATGGCGATTTTGCCATTCTCTACCGTACTAATGCACAGAGCAGGGCTATGGAAGATGCGCTTAGAAAAAAAGATATCCCATACAGGATCTATGGTGGATTATCCTTCTATCAAAGAAAAGAGATCAAGGATGTACTTTCATATTTACGGCTAATTCTGAATCCTAAAGATGAAGAAGCTTTAAAAAGGGTTATCAATTATCCTTCAAGGGGAATTGGAATGACCACCATGGACAGGCTTGCAATTGCAGCAAAAGAGCATAACCGGTCTATCTTTGAGGTTATTGAGAACATGAACCAGCTTAACCTGAACATTAATCGCGGGACCCAGACCAAACTGGAGAATTTTGTGAATATGATCAAGAGTTTCGCTATCATGAACGAAACCAATAATGCTTTTCAGGTGGCAGAGGCGGTTACCAAAAAAACCGGCCTGGTTCAGGAATTAAAGAAGGACGGCACACCAGAAGGTATCGCAAGGATTGAGAATATAGAAGAATTGCTTAACGGGATCCGTGATTTTGTGGAAGGACAGAAAGAGCTCGCCGATGCCACAGGATCGCTATCAGAATTTCTTGAGGATGTCGCTTTAGCTACAGATCTGGATAACGACACCGGTGATGAAGACCGCGTTGCTTTAATGACCATTCACCTCGCTAAAGGACTTGAGTTTCCTTATGTATATATCGTAGGTATGGAAGAAGACCTTTTTCCATCTGCTATGAGTATGAATACGCGTAGTGAACTGGAAGAGGAGAGAAGATTATTCTATGTGGCTCTAACCCGGGCAGAGAAGCAGGCCTATTTAACCTATACATTATCCAGATATAGATGGGGTAAGCTGGTAGACGCCGAGCCCAGCAGATTTATCGAGGAAATCGATGATCAGTATCTCGAACTCATGGTTCCGCAGGATGATTATAAATATAAACCTTTAATAAATACCGATATTTTTGGTGATGAGGTAGATAAAAGTAGATTAAGGCAAACAAAACCAAAAAGCGGTACCCCGCCACCGGCCCATAAACCTTCTGAAGAACAGCTGCGAAAACTGAGAAAATTGAAGCCTGCAGCCACCGAACCTGCCAAGGCAAGGAACACTATAGATCTAGCCGAAGGAAACGAGGTAGAGCATATGAGATTTGGTAAAGGAAAAGTATTAAAACTCGAAGGAACCGGTCAGGATAGAAAAGCCGAGATCGATTTTGAACAGGGTGGGATCAAAAAATTATTACTACGCTTTGCTAAATTAAAGGTGCTGTCTTAAAATTGGAAAATTTAAATATATTAGCAAAGAGAATTAAATAAGCCCTACACTTATTTGAATTTCAGAAACCAAACAAAAAAGTATTTTTTTAGAGACCTTAACAGGTCTCTTTTTTTTGCCATATTAAGATCAGGTCAATCCAATTTAAGCGCCCGCATACCACCTTAATAAAAAAGGCTATA
>JAHELO010000212.1 GCA_024644145.1 Christiangramia sp. | reverse complement strand
TTACCATCTTCAGACCGTACATCTTTCCCTTTTTTAAGACTCTTGAAAAGGGAAAAATCTATATTATAGCTTTCAGCTTTATCTATGAGTAATTTACGATCTCCTTCCTTTTCCCTGAACAGAAATCCATTTGTATAGATTCGATGTTTTAAAGGAATGGTAGTTACACTTACTTTCGAGTTTTCATAAATCAGTTCAGGTTCTTTAGAAGTTAACTCATGAAAAATAAGTGGAAAATTAGTCCAGGATTTAGCCAGTTTTAGCTGTAGGGTAATAATTTCCTTGATGCCTTTAGGACCGTATATATGTAGTTCGGTTTCCCTGTTCAATAGCCTGAATGTACTAACCAGTCCTACAAGTCCATAGAAATGATCCCCATGCAGGTGTGAAATAAAAATATGCTTTATCCTGGAAAACTTAACCTTATTTCTTCGTAACTGTACCTGGGTTCCTTCCCCACAGTCTATAAGAAAATAGTTGTTCTGCATTTCAAGGACTTGAGAAGTTGGATTGGTAAAACTTCTCGGTGTCGCAGCGTAACATCCCAGGATAGTGATCTTCATGCAGTATATTTTAAATGGTAGAAACTATCTGATTCTAGAAGCCTAGATCTCTCTGGATCTCGTCCATCTGGACCATATCCTCTGCTTCCTGTAAGGTAGGCACTACCACCAGTTCTTCTGGTAACTCATCAATTCCCACTGCATCATTCACTAATACAAAGCTCTTATTTTCATTCCTATGTAAATTGGACAACTCCAGAAAAGCAAGGAAATGATTAGTGTGGATATCTTTAAATTCAGAAAGATCAATAACAATATTGTCATTCTTATAATCTGAATGTTGTTTGGTAAGTACAGAGGCAAACTCTGTAATTGACTCATCCTCTGTCGAGATCAGTAAAAAGTTTTCTTTATGGAAAGTTTTCATAATCCTTATTTAAAAATTTATCATTTAAAACCCGAGCCTCCCGGGGTGCCTCCTATTTAATCTTAGAGGCCAGAAGGTAGATCACAGCCATTCTTACGGCCACACCATTTTGAACCTGATCAAGTATAATCGCATGTTCAGAATCGGCTATATCACTTGTAATTTCTACTCCGCGGTTTATAGGTCCCGGGTGCATGATTACTATTTCCTTATTTAGACTGTCAAGTAATTTCTTGTTTAGACCAAACTGCTTCACATATTCACGGGTACTGGGGAAATAACTTATATCCATTCGTTCATTCTGAACCCTTAGCATATTGGCTACATCACACCATTCAAGTGCCGCTTTAAGGTTGGTTTCTACCTCCACTCCCAAGGATTCCACGTGCTTTGGCAGCAATGTTTTTGGTCCGCACACTTTTACCTGAGCTCCCTGAAGCCTGAGCGCGAAAATGTTTGATAAGGCAACCCTGCTATGTAGAATATCCCCAACGATCACCACCTTCTTTCCGGCAACATCTCCAAGCTTTTCTCTAATACTGTAAGAATCAAGTAAAGCCTGGGTAGGATGTTCATGAGCACCGTCTCCAGCATTTATGATACTTGCATTTACATGTTTAGAAAGAAATATTCCGGCTCCCGGATTTGGATGACGCATAACCACCATATCCACTTTCATAGACAGGATATTATTCACGGTATCTATTAAAGTCTCTCCTTTTTTTACCGAAGAAGATGCAGCTGAAAAATTAATTACATCAGCACTTAGACGCTTTTCAGCCAGTTCAAAGGAAAGGCGGGTTCGTGTACTGTTTTCAAAAAATAGATTGGCAATTGTAATATCTCTTAAAGAAGGTACCTTTTTTATTGGCCTGTTGATTACTTCCTTAAAATGATCGGCTGTTTTAAAGATAAGTTCTATATCCTCAGGTTTGAGATATTTAATACCCAGTAAGTGATCTACACTTAATTCGCTGCTCATTTTTAATCTATTTAGAAATTAGGTAAACTGCATCCTCCCCATCATGCTCTTTCCAGCTCACCTTAACTTTTTCTTCATTTATAGCATCAACCTGTCTCCCATTATAATCTGGCTGTATGGGAAGATGCCTGCTGAACCTCCTGTCTATAAGGCTTAAAAGTTCAATCTCCTTGGGTCTGCCAAAAGACTGAATAGCCGTTAATGCCGCCCTAATACTACGGCCGGTGTATAAAACATCATCTATAAATACCACGCATTTGTCTTCAACGATAAAATCTATTTTCGTCTTATTGGCCTCCAGCGGTTTTTCACCCCTTCTAAAATCATCCCTGTAAAAAGTGATGTCTAACTGACCCATATTAATGGAATCCAGCCCGTATTCATTTTTAAGAATGCTTTCTATTCTATCGGCTACAAACACGCCACGGGGCTGAATACCCACAAGTACGGTTTCTTTAAAATCTGTATGCTTTTCTACTAATTGACAGGCCAAACGGTGTAGAATGATATTGAGTTCGTTAGAGTCTAGTAGTACTTTCCGGCTCATAAGACTGGTTGTAGATTGCCACAAAAGTAAGGTTTTTTTTGGATTGCATTATATCCACAATCGTATCTTATAATTTGATGATTCAGGTAGCTGAAGCTAAGATTTTGTAAATTTATAGGACTTAAGCTCTCAACTTCTAATTCAGATCTATTAATAAAATTGAAGAAATGTACAGAACCAAGGAAATCAGATGGTTTTCAAATACAGAAGACCCCGAAATACTTAGATGGTTTGAAGAAAATGGTTTTACGTTTGAAAATACTGAAGCGCGTACAGATTATTACCTCCCCCTTAAAGAGCAGAATGATATAGGCATCAAATTGCGGGAAGGTAATATTGAGATCAAACAGAGAATTCATTCATCTGACGAACAAAAACTGGTAAAACGGGTTAAAGGGCATTTTGAAAATTATATTAAATGGAGCTTTTCTTCTTCAAATGAAGACCCTTTGATCCATTCAATCATTGAAGAAGAAAAATATAACTGGCTGGCAGTAAGAAAGGAAAGAATTGGTTTTAAACTGAAAGAAAATCAGAATGGCAGCATTATTAAAGTTAAGATGACCGAGTATCCAAAATATGGCTGCCAGATTGAATATACCAGGATCAAGGTTAAGAACGAGCTTTGGTATACACTGGGACTAGAATGGTTTGGATCTAAAGAGCTTGAATTTGATCTATCCATCTTAAACAAGATGCTAAATAAGAACAGGTTGAAATCTGAAAATTCCATGGGATATTCCCAATTTTTAAACCGTTTCCATTCTTAGGCCTTGTAATACTATACAAATCCAGTTTTTATAGCTTTTTTAAAAACTTGAGTATTTCACTTTCTACCGTTTCTATATCGCTGGATTTAATATCACTGCCTATAAAATGAGTTCCGGGATTAGCAAGAGCTTTTAAAACTTTTAAAGAATCTGGTGTAGAGATAAGCTTATAAGCATCTTCATAAACGCTTACTTCTACATGCTGATCTTCCTCGATGAAATTCTTATGATAATATAAAGTGAGTACCGGAATAGTTATATTTCTAAAAGTCTCAGGCAGCATGGTAGTTTCCACCAGAACCTGAAGGTCTACCAGAGCCCTCGAGGGATAAATGGTATCCCAGTATTGTTTAGCAACCTCCTGTTCATGTTCTATCTTTTTATGTTTCCCGAATGAGATTAAATTGGCGATCTCATAGCCCCAGGGAGTATTTAGCACAAAAGTTCCGGGCTGATCGTCTTCCATATTCGGAGATAAATTTATAAGAGCATGAATCTTATCAGGGTAAGTAGCTGCCAGCTTAAGAGCTAGTGTACCTCCGGTGGATGTGCTCATTATAATCACCTTATCGCCAATATGGTTTCCAATAGCCAGGGCTTCTTTTGCAGATTCCCAGGCGTTTTCTCCATTAAAATTATTTAAAGAGGCAGGTGGTTTTAGACCGTGGCCCGCCCACCTGGCTAAAAAAAGATTTGCATTGAGGGAATCAGCAATATTTTTATTTACCGGATATCCATCCTTGTAACTTCCTGCAAAACCATGTAAATAGACAATACTGTATTCCGTCCTGGCAAGTTCATTATGCCACACGATCCGGGCCTGGTTATCCCTCCTTACCGGCAGAGAATCCTCTTTTGTACGTATATATTCCTCCAGAGCCTTGAGATCTGAAGGCAGATCTGGTAAATCTTCAG
>JAHELO010000211.1:3456-4147 GCA_024644145.1 Christiangramia sp. | reverse complement strand
TTGATAGAAATTCACCTGCGCACCCATCAGAGTACGGTATATCACAGTATGCGGGATAAATACAGATCTGCTATTTATTACTTCAGTACACTGCAGAAAAAAAAGGCAAATACAATTCTGGAAAACTTTCAGAAAGAATTTGAAGGTCAGTTAATTACACGGATTCTGAAATTCAATAAATTTAGAATCTCCCGTGCGGAAATCAGAAATTATTACCGAAAGGATCCCAACAGGCCATTCTGCATTAACTATATTCATCCCAAACTACAAATGCTGAAAAACCGGTTTTCAAGGCACCTGAAATAATAGAAAATATTGAAAATTTACCCTGAAATTATCTGTAATATTGCAACCTATTAGATCATCATCTGCAATGGAAAAAACTCCGAACACTATCCTTATAATCCTGGCTTTTTTTTCCATTTATGTGATCTGGGGATCTACCTATTTATTAAATAAAGTAGCGGTTGCTGAATTACCGCCATTTATGCTGGCCTCCGTTCGGTTTCTAATCGCCGGTGTGCTTATTTTTATCATCTGTAAAATTTTACGCTTAAGAATTGGGATCAACAGAACACAGTTAAAGAATACGATCATTGCAGGCTTTCTCTTCCTAACTTTTGGAAACGGTATTGTAGTATGGGCACTTAAGTACGTGGATAGTGGTTTTGCAGCCCTGCAAATAGCCGCT
>JAHELO010000211.1:0-3446 GCA_024644145.1 Christiangramia sp. | reverse complement strand
AGGGTAAAAGCTATGTCTGTTATTGGGGTACTACTAGGTGTATTAGGGATGTATATGCTTGTTAGCCAGAATGAGATTGTAGGAAATGAGAATTCTTTACTTGGTATAGGTATGATCTTTTTGTGCCTGATCAGCTGGTCTTATGGGAGTATTTTTGTAAGTAAGGCAGAACTACCTCAAAATTATTTTGTGAATACCGGGTACCAAATGCTCTTTGGTGGCATTATGCTCCTTGTAACCAGTGTTTTACTTGGAGAAAAATGGTCTGGACCGTTGAGCTGGAGCTACGAAGTTCAGGGATCTATGATTTTACTGATAATATTAGGAAGTATTGTTGCATTTACATCCTTTAATTATCTGTTAAAAGCGGTCTCACCAGAAAAGGTTGCAACATCTACATATGTAAACCCAATAATTGCAATGGCACTTGGGTGGTACTTTTTAAATGAACAGATCACTGGCCAATCTGCAATGGCTGCATTTGTTTTGCTTACCGGTGTGTATTTTATAAATACCAAGAAGCAGTTGCTTATTTTCTCCAGATTTAAAGGCAGATTAAGACGTAAACCAATTTCTGAGTAAGAATATATCGCATCAAAAGCTTTTATTAACTCAGCGATGCTTTTGACCGTTTAGTGATTTGCTATATATGACAGGAATTCAATGTAAACCATTTGCACTATAATTTATATTATGTAAAATAGAATATTTGTAGATCTGTTTTTGTCTTTTTATTAATTGTGATTTAACAACTTACCTCCATTCCTCCAATCCCATTGAACCACAATAATATCATCCAGCATATACATCAGCAGAATATTTATGGTTACTACAATGGACTTACCGAGAATAGTTTTCAGCATAATTAAACGTTTAATATTCTGATACACCGTTATTTATATTTAATTTTGCATCTCAAAAAATATCTCAAGGAATGTATAATCATCCTCATTCAGTTATCAACTTTTTACCCAAAAATGCGATCAGGGAGATTCATAAACTGGATTTTGGAGATATATTTTTTCTTGAAAACACTATCGTTACTGAATTACATGAAGGTATTATTTACGGTTGGGAAAAAGCTAAAGAAATAATTCAACTGGCTGAAAATTTTTTTGGCAAGGATTTCTATGTGAATTATATAGCGAACCGTATTTATGACTATTCCGTTATTGCTCCCGATTTGCTAAAATTCTTTGAAAGTAAAAGACGTCTAAGATCTTTCTGTATTGTATCTCAATCCACAAAAAGTATCGCGTTAGAACAGCTATTTTATAAAGAAGGTAGAATAATGCATTTTACAGACCTAAAGCTGGCCTTAGATTTCACAGGTGATCTACCTCACTAATTCCTGTAGTTTTTATTGATCGTCTACCCTTTGTCTTTCAGCTTCAGCTCCTGTCCTTCTATTCCTTGAGGACCTAAGTTTTTTATTACCAAAGTTGATAGAATAACTTAACAAAAAGGTACGATCTGCAAAGTCAAATAGATTTCGGGTTACCAGGTCCTGTTCAGGAATGTTCGATCCCCCGGTGAATTCAAATGAATCTAAGATATCTCTTACGGTAAATTTTAAGGTGCCTCCATCTTCTCCAAATTTTTTAGAGACTCCCGCGTCTATTCGGTAAACCTCGTCATAACGCGCCGTACCAAAAAATCCTTCACTGGTATAGAATCCACTAAGTTCAGCTGCCCAACTCTCAGATATTTTATAGGAATTTGAAATATTCATCGAAAAATTACCAAGTTGTAGTTCTATGGGATCTTCATTATAAACGGCCCTCACCTGCTGGTTTATATAATTTAAATTGTTTTGCATTCGCCACCAGCTGGCAATTCGCCAGGGAAAACCTAGACTTATTCCAAAGGTCCTGGTATAATCGAGATTACTGGCTTCAAAAATCAGCCTGCCGGTTTCCTCATCTAGTCTTTCCTGAAAAATCGCAATAGAGGAATCTTCATTCGTATACTCGAAGGACAATACAGCTGAGCGATAGTTTATACTATATTTCACTGAATTAGAAATTGCGGGTTGCAGGGAAGCATTTCCGGAGATAAATGTATTTGGATCGAACAGGATTACAAAGGGTGCCAGGTTATTGAAGGTGGGTCGCCTTATTCTTCTGGAATAACTCAGATTCATACTTAATGTATCGTTCAGGCTGTGATTCAAATAAAAGGTAGGAAAGAATTCTCCATATTCCCTATCCACTACTCTACCCTGAGTATCGGTGTCCAGTTGAGAATTTGTATACTCATACCGGGTGCCCACTTTAATACCGGTTTTTTCAGTTATTGAATATTCTAATGATAAATATCCGGCAAAAATACTCTCATCAAGATAACTCTTATTTGTAAGTGTAGGATCTGCGATCCAGTTTCCATCTACCAGATCTTCAACGGCCACATCATTTTCAAAATTCGAGGTTGTTGCCTTGAGACCGGTTTCTATTTTAAATTTATCAGAAGGGCTGGTGCTGTAATCTAATGCTCCCACAAAGGTCTCTATGGGGGTTAATTTAGTGCTTCGGGCAATACTATCTGCCTCAAAATTACGATCTTCATCTAAATATGTATTGAAATAATCATTGGGGTTATTATCCTTATAGTAGAGGTAGTCCAAATTGAAATTCAGGCTTTTATCATCGCTAAAATCATAAGTAAAATTATAATTGGCACCAAAATGTTTCCAATGATTAATTTCATGATTTTCAAGTTCAATATAAGATTCCACAACTCCATTTCTGAAGTTTATATTTTCATTCTGAGCTTCCATAGTCCATCTGTTATTATAGGCAGTTAGCAAAATTCCCATAATAGCTTTTTCAGAGACCTGGAAATCTAACCCGGTTCGTAAATTATGATTCTCCCGTCTTGCATCCCGGTCAGAAAAAGTACTGCTTCCAACCCTGTCGCTTTCTTCAGTATACTCCCGGGAAACTCGAAAGATCTGATCGGCTTCACTTAATGTAAAAGAATAATTCCCGAATAGATTTATCTTCCCTTTCCTATAATTGAGGTTTATTGAATTGGTAGTAATATAGTCATTGCTATAGCCAGCCGAAAGCGAGAGAGATCCATTTAACCCCGCATCTGTCCTTTCTTTGAGAACAATATTGATATACCCGGCATTTCCTTCGGCATCCAGATTTGCAGGAGGTGTAGTTATCAGCTCAATACTCACAATATTATCTGCGCTCATGCCTTCCAGCATCTGGATAATGGATGAGACCGGGACATAACTGTTTTTTCCATTGATCATCACCACTACCCCTTCTTTACCCACAATAGAAATATTATTGTTTTGCCTGTTGACCAACACCCCCGGTGATCGCTCCAGAATTTCTAATGCAGAACTCCCGGCAGATACGATGGTATTCTCAACATTGATCACCATTCTGTCAATTTTCTGCTGGTAAAGGGGTTTTGTTCCCTCCAATTGAGTT
>JAHELO010000210.1 GCA_024644145.1 Christiangramia sp. | reverse complement strand
TTGTAATGTTTTTTCTCTTTATAAGATCATGGCCACTAAAGAGCAATTGGACGAAATGCGTAAAAATTACGAAGGCGGGAATTATGGTTACGGCCATGCGAAACAAGCACTATTCGAACTTATCAAAGAAAAGTTCGCAACCCCGCGTGAGAAGTACGAATATTATATAAATAATCTTGAAGAGGTAGATAAAGCCCTGGAAAAGGGAGCAGAAAAAGCACGTAAAGTCGCCGATGAAGTTCTTAAAAAAGTGAGAACTAAATCTGGTTACTAGATCACTTCAAACAATTTGCCCGGTAACGGGCGTATTGCTCCTTTTAGTTCCATATTAAGTAACAGGGATGCTGTTTTAAAAGTAGGAAGATCACAATGCAGGGCAAGCAGATCCAGTTCGGTTTTTCCACTGGATTTAAGGAACTGATACAGCTTTTGCTCATCTCCTTCCAGCTCTATGAATAGTTGTTTTTGTACAGATCGCTTTGGTTCCTCAACATCCCAGTTTAGTATATAGGCAAGATCTGCAGCAGAAGTTAAAACATGTGCCTCCTGTTTTTTAATGAGGTTATTGCACCCCACACTGTATTTATCTGAAGGCCTGCCGGGTACGGCAAAAACCTCCCGGTCGTAAGAATTAGCAATATCTGCGGTTACTAGCGCCCCTCCCCTTTCAGCGCTTTCAATTACTATAGTAGCTTCACTCAAACCCGCGATGATACGGTTACGTTTCAAAAAATTATTTCGGTCAAATGCATCAGTACTCCAGAAATCGGTAAAAAAACCTCCATGCTGTTCTATCTCTGCCATATACTTTTTATGCGCCCGGGGATAGATCTGGTTTAACCCGTGCGCAAGGCATCCAATGGTTTGGAGTCCATTTTTCACGGCAGCTTTTTGGGCCGTAATATCTGTACCATATGCAAATCCAGAGATAATGACCGGGTCAAGAACCGCCAGACCTTCTATTAATTCCTCACAAAAAGCTATTCCGTGGGCTGTAATATTCCTGGTCCCAACAACACTAATCACCCGTTTCCTCTTTAGATCTGCCTTACCTCTGGAAAACAAAACTATCGGGGCATCTATACAATGCTTCAGTTTTTCAGGATAATCGTCATCCTGGTAATAAAACGCATCAATATTATTTATTTCGATAAAATTAAGTTCATCCTCCGCTGCCCTAAGATGCTTGCCTGAATCTAATTCCTGAATCCGGGTTCTACCAATCCCATCTATCTTAAGCAGATTAGACTTCTTTTCGTTGAAGATATTTTTGGCACTTCCGAACTTCCTCAAAAGCTTCTTCGCGGTTGTATCTCCCAGATTTGGAACATGTTGCAGTGCTAGTGAGTATAATAAATCTTCAGAATTCATCCGGGTTAATTTGAATAAATTTACAGAAAAAAAGATTTGTTAATAAAATTTCTTTGGGTAACTTTAACCCACTGCCAATAACCTATATTTTTGCACCTAATGAATATTTCCAGCCACATCCAGGATTTGCTTTATAGATACGAATGTGTAGTTCTGCCCGGTTTCGGAGCATTTCTTTCACAAAAGCAATCAGCATATATAGACAAGAATTCCAACGAATTTTTTCCACCGAACAAAGTGATCTCCTTCAACAGGCAGTTGATCAAGAACGACGGCCTATTAGCTAATTATATCTCAGAGGTTGAATCTGTGAGCTATACCACAGCTAATAATATGATCCAGGAATTCGTATATGATCTGGAAAATTCCTTACAGAATGATTCAAAAGCTGAGCTTGCCAATATCGGGAAGTTTTATCTGGATAATGAAGATAAACTGCAGTTCGAGCCTTTTAAGGAAATAAATTTCTTGACTCAATCTTTCGGTCTGGCCTCGTATCAAACCATTCCAGTACAACGGGAGGTATACAAGAAACAGGTGGAAGAACTGGAAGAATCTACCCCGTTACTGTTCACTCCAGAAAAACGAAAGTCGTCTTTCCTGAAGTATGCTGCTATTGGTCTTGTGGCCATAGGCCTGTCCAGTTTTGCCGGGCTTAATATTTACAGCAGCCAGGTATCTAAGCACAATATCGCTGAACAACAGGAAGCAGAGAGTAAACTGCAGGAGCAAATTCAGCAGGCAACTTTTGTAATTGATAATCCTTTACCGGCAGTAACTTTTGAAGTTGAAAAACAATCCGGTGATTTTCATGTAGTGGCAGGTGCCTTCAGAGTAGAAGAAAATGCCCAGAAAAAAGTGGATGAACTTAGAGCAGACGGTCATAAGGCCCGCCTAATTGGAGCAAATAAATATGGGTTGCACCAGGTGGTGTATTCAAGTCACCAGACCAGACGGGAAGCTATCAATAAGCTCTATGCAATTAAAAAAGTAAACGAAGGGGCTTGGTTATTAGTGCAGGAACTTTAATTTAATACTTTCTTAACGGCCAGATTCCGCGTAACCTCCTTATTTTTGCAAAAAAATCTACATGGAGGCTAAATCACCAAGTGAATCCCGTACTACCCTAACAGACCTGGTCTTACCCAGCGAAACCAATCCCCTGAACAACCTATTTGGAGGTGAATTACTGGCGCGAATGGATCGTGCAGCCAGTATCGCTGCAAGAAGACACAGCCGCAGAATTGTGGTGACCGCTTCTGTGAATCACGTCGCATTTAATAAAGCCATTCCATTGGGAAGTGTGGTAACCGTAGAGGCAGCCGTTTCCAGAGCATTTAAGAGCTCCATGGAGATCTATATAGATGTTTGGGTGGAAGACCGGGAAAGTGGTCGTAGAACAAAGGCTAATGAGGCTATTTATACTTTTGTGGCGGTAGACGAAACAGGAACTCCCATTCAGATACCTGCCCTTGAACCGGAAACAGATCTTGAAAAAGACAGATTTGAAGCTGCCTTAAGAAGGAAACAACTTAGCCTGGTCCTCGCTGGTAAAATGAAACCTTCAGAAGCTACCGAATTAAAAGCCTTATTTGAATAAAGCCGTTTAAATTTTAAGTTTCCCAGATTACATCTGATAGATCCATGCTGCAGGATCCATTTTCTGGTCATTCTTATAAAGCAGAAAGTGTAAAGTGGTTTTGCCGGTAGCCTTACTGGTAGCTACTTCTCCTATCTCCTGCTCTGTTGATACCTTATCGCCACGCTTTACATAAACCTTTTCCAGGTTATTATAAATGGTGATATAGTCTCCATGTCTAACCATAACAGCCTGATTAGCTCCTTTTACAGCCTGTACTTCACTCACAGTCCCGTTAAATACTGATCGTGCTTTGCCGCCTTTATCTGTATCTATCCTCACCCCGTTGTTATTTACCATAACCGATTTAACTACCGGATGGGGTTGCTTCCCAAAACGCATGGTTACTATTCCAGATTTTACTGGCCAGGGTAGTTTACCCTTATTATTATTGAAATCTGCCGCTAATGCCTTCGCGGCCGGAGTAAGTTTATAAGTGCTTCTGGATGTAGAACCGCTTTCTTTATTTGCTTTGGCAATAGATTCCCTGATCATTCTATCTATAGCCCGGTCTATTTCATCAATTTCATTTTGTTTCCTCTGGATCTGTGACGCAAATTCCCCTTCGCGTTTCTTGATTGTAGCCATTAGGGATTGCTGAGCTTTCCTGTTCTCTTCCAGTTCAGCCCGGGTTTTACGGTTTTCCGCAATAAGCTGATTCTTTTCCTCTTTTTGCCGCACCAGACGAGCATTAAGATTCTGTAATTCCTCGGTATTTTTCTTTATTTCCTCTCCCTGCTGCTTTCTATAATTGGTATACTGTTTCATATACTGCAATCTTTTATAAGCCTGCAGGAAGTTCCTGGAGGATAAAAGGAACATTACCCTGCTTTGCTGAGATTTGCTCTTATAAGATTTTTCGATCATGCGGGCATAATCTTCTTTTAACTGCTCCAGCTCCTTCCTCAATTTCCCAATCTTATTGGTATTGGTATTTATTTCCCTGGTTAAAAGGTTCGCCTGCTGATTGGTAAGCTTAATAAGATCCTCTGTACTTTTTATCTGCTGATTAAGATCTTCTACCTGGCCGAGTACAGATCGCTGCTTTTTCTGATTGGAGATTCTAAGCTCATTGATCCTGGTGATCTCGTTACGTAATTCAATACGCCTTTTCTCCAGCTCTTCCCTGTTGGTTTGA
>JAHELO010000209.1 GCA_024644145.1 Christiangramia sp. | reverse complement strand
TGAAGGCTGATTCTCACTTGGCTGGATCTCATTATAAATATGGACGTGTGGGGTTTGATTAAGTATTAAATTATCAAGCATTTGGTTGAGACCGGTCATAAAGCCCACAAGGGTAATATAAGCACCAATTCCAAAAGTGACCCCCAGGGCAGCTATGACAGTTTGTTTCATTTTGGTTGTCAAATGGTTTCTGGCAATGCCTAATATTAGATTCCAGTTTGTCATTTTTCGGGTTTATATATCAGGGTTTTTTCGTCAATTCCGGAGAGTACCTCCACACTTCCCATACTCCTTAATCCGGTTTTAATAAGCGTGAGACCATTTTCAGTCTTAACTAATGAATCATGGACTAAATATGCTATAGGAATAACAAGTGCATTGTCTTTTGAACCAATCAGGATATTCGCTTCTCCAGATAATCCGGGGTAAAGAATAGGAGGCTGATCTGCAAATCTTGCTTCAACAAGAAAAGTTTGAGTAGCCTCATTCTTATTAGGATAAATCATGTGAACGTTAGCATGGAAAACCTGCCCTTCATAGGCATCTAACAATACCAGGACCTTTTGATCCTTTTGCAGCCTCACGATATCTACTTCATCTACGAGCATTTCAATTATGAAAACCGAGCTACTACCTATGCTGGCCAAAGGTTCCTGAGTATTTATAACTTCTCCCTTGCTCTTATAGACCCCATAGACCTTTCCGTTTATTTTACTGGTTACCAAATAATCTTCCGTGGTGATAAGGGAATTCAAATAATTATTTTCGGCTTGCTGTAATTGAGTTTTCAACTCATTCTGAGTCCTTTTATATTTATTCTTAAGAAATTCCAGAGAATTCTTAGAGGTTTCATATTGAAGTTTCATGGCGTCGTAAGTAACTCTTGACCCAATTTCCTGGTCCCAAAGATTTTCCTGTTTACTGAAGTAAATAGAATCATTAATGAGCTTTAATGTTGCAGTATTAATTTCGTCCTTGATTTCACTCAGCACTGCGGCATTTCCAGCCAGGTTATTTTCTGCCAGTTTATAGGCAAGACGGGCATTTTCTGTGGCTAATTTGGAATTGCTGTTAATAATCTGAAATAGAGCGTCACCATCATTAAGCAGGTCACCTTCCTCTACCAATTGTTTATCCAGTATTCCGTTTACTGCCGAATAAACCTGGTATAGGCTATCTGGTTGCACAATCACCGAAGAATATACGAACTCCGCGATACTCTTATATTCAGGCTGTATCCTTTCCTCGGTAGAATTGCAGGAATTAATTAGTAAACTGAATAGAATTAGTAATAGCAACCGGTACATTATATCTTCTTTATTCAAAATTGACGTATAAATTCAAATTTTAGAATGACATATATCATGTTTAAAACAACTGTAAGCACAAAAGTGTATTAGTTGCAAGTAGACGATGTGGATCTCGTCCTTTTTAGCAGGAAGCCTGGAGATTATAGGTGTCCATATGAGCAAAAAGCTTTTAAATGATTTTTATCATTTTTTACAGGATCGCCCTTTTATACATTTAGCCCTATTAGTCAGTAAAACTTGAAATTATGAAAAAGATACTTCTACCAACAGATTTTTCAGATACTGCCGGATATGCATTGCGATGTGCAGCTAATTTGGCAAAAACCTACAAGGCAGAGATCATTGCCTTGTATATGATAGACCGTGCAGATGCATTTTTAACCAGGAAGGAGGCGATGGATTTGTTTGAAAATATAGATTATCATGAACGTATAAACGATTCCTTTAAAGAGTTTTTAAATCATGAATATCTCAAGGGAATCAAAGTTACTACTGAAATAAAAAGGCAAATCGATTTTTCTAAAATTTCAGATATCGCAAACGAGTTAGATATAGATCTTATTGTTATGGGGTCTCATGGCGCACATGGTTTAGAAGGAATGGTTATTGGGTCTAATGCTGAAAAAGTTATTAGAACCTCAAATGTACCAGTGCTAATAATCAAGAATTTCATTCCAGATTTCAAGTTCAGGAAAGTTGTTATGGCTTGTGATCTTAATCTGGATCTTATCGAAACCTTTAAAAAAGCAACTGATTTTCTAGATAAACATTCTATAGATTACAAAATTGTGTATGTAAATACTCCTGAAGACTTTTTAAGCACCAGGGTAATGCAGGCAGAAGTCAGCAAATATTGTGAGGCCCAGGGGCTTGATGAGGCGAGTTTGAAGGAAAAGGTGGTCTTTTACGATGATTTTAATGTAGAGGCCGGCATTTTTAATTTTGCTGCAGAGGTAAATGCAGATTCCATCGTGATTCTAACACATGGTAGAAAAGGTCTTGCCAGGCTGGTATTCCAGAATTATGGCGAAAAGATCGCCAACCATTCAGATTTTCCCATTCTAACGGTTAAAGCATAACTTTAACTCTGGCATTAACAAGTAAATATTGTATTTATTTATATCTGATTTTTAAGTAGTTAAAATTGCGGATATATAATTCTATAATTATGAGAATTCCTGCTTAAATTAGTGGAACCCTCTGCTGTGCAAACCGGAATTTTAATTCAAGCTTCAATGATTCAGGCTGCACATTCACTAGATCCAGAGGAGGTTGTAGAGCAACTAAGCTCCCATATAAATGAGGGTTTAACTTCGGTAGATTCAACCGAGCGTCTGCGCCGGTATGGAGAAAATATTCTATCCCGTAAAAAGCCGAAAAGTGTTGGCCGTATTCTCCTGGAACAATTATTAAGCCCTATCGTTTATATACTTGCAGGCGCCATGTTTTTCGCATTATTCTTCAACCACTATTTTGAAGCTGTAGCTATCCTCCTTGTATTAATAATAAATACTTTAATAGGTTTTTTCATGGAATATAAGGCTATCCGCTCCTTTGTGGCTTTGCAGAAAATGGTACAAACCGTTTCCAGAGTTATTCGGGACGGTAAAGAACAGGAGCTGCCTTCCAGAATATTAGTCCCAGGCGATATAATCTTGATCAGGGAAGGGGAGGTGGTCCCGGCAGATGCCAGGCTTATTGAACAAAAGGGTTTGCTGATTAAAGAATCCATGTTAACAGGGGAAAGTGAACAGGTAGAGAAAAATTCAAACCGGCTTTCCCAGGCTGTTAATCTTACAGAGCAGGCGAATATGGTCTTTAATGGAACCATCGTAACACGCGGGAATGCCAAAGCAATTATTACAACAACAGGGGATGATTCTGCGATCGGGCAAATTAGCAGGATGACTCAGGAAGGCGGAGAAAAACGAACTCCGTTGCAAAAAAAATTAAATCTTCTTACGAACTGGCTTATAATTTTTACGGTGATTCTGGCTGTAATAATTGTGGTAACCGGTTTGATGACTTCCAATGACCCCGAATTGATGTTGAAAACAGGGATTGCGCTGGCCGTAGCCGCGATACCGGAAGGCCTTCCTGTAGTGGCAACCATTACTCTGGCGCGGGGAATGGTAAGATTATCACGAAAGAAAGTGATCATCAAAGAACTGGAATCGGTTCAAACTTTAGGGGAAACTAATATCATCTGCACAGATAAAACAGGTACACTTACAGATAATAAAATGACCGTAAAGGTGATACAGTTGTCCCAGGAAAAGGTCATAATGGATGATAATTTAGACACACCAATAAAAGAACACCAGAAGAATGATCTCAATGAATTGATTAAGGTTGCTGTTTTATGTAATAATGCAAATCCCGGAAAATCTGAAAAACACGGCGACGCAATAGACGAAGCTTTAATGGATTTTGGAAATAGAATCGGTTTTGATATTGAAAATACAATCAATACATATCCTGAGGTGTTTCAAATGCCCTTCGATGCCGATTTGAAATTAATGGCTACTACCAATGGCCCTCCGGAAGCATATATAGTGAATGTTAAAGGTGCTCCAGAGAATGTTTTTAAATATTGTAAGAGCGTTCTGGATGATGGTAAGATCTTAAATTTTTCAAATAGGGAGGAATGGGAAAACAGGGTAGAGGAATTAGCGGCTGAAGGCTTTAAGGTACTGGCTTTTGCGGGCAGAAGCACGAATAAGCTTCCAAATGTAAATACCTTACTGGAAGATCTGGTCCTAATTGGGATAATTGGATTCCTGGACCCTCCCAGGAACGACATTAAACAAGCGATACAGATCTATAATGATGCTGGTATCCA
>JAHELO010000208.1 GCA_024644145.1 Christiangramia sp. | reverse complement strand
CTCTGGAGAGCTGAAGAATGGGGAAGGTGCTGTGAGGCTGAATTATAAAGATGGAAATCTAAATATGATTTCCCAGACGAAAATTAAACTGGATTCTGTATCACCTCGTTTTGATATTAATTTAGATTTAGAAGGCGCCGACCTTGAAGCGCTGGGGATTACGCAAAAGAAAATAAAAACAGGATTTACCTTAAATGGCTGGTTTAAAGGAAACGCTTCAGATTATGAGGTAGAGGCTTCTATAATAGACGGGGTAGCTGTTTATAATAATCAAACTTACCTGTTAGGCAGTTTTGATGCTTCGGCATTTGTAAGGGAAGATACCACTGCAGTAAATATCAAAAACAGAATCTTAGATCTGGACCTACAGTCTAATGCAAGCCCTGTGGCTTTTTCAGAAGCTATAAACCGCCACTTCAAGAGATATATTACCGAGAATTATAAGGAAGATTCTATAACTAATCCTGTGAACCTGAAGCTGAATGCCACAATAAGCCAGGCTCCAATTCTTAATGAAGTTTTTCTGGTAAACCTGGAGGAACTGGATACCGTAAATATTGATGTCGATTTCCGGGAAAAGGATCGAAACCTGGATGCTTTGGTCTCGCTTCCCTATATTAATTTTTATAATAGCCAGATAGACAGTTTAATTATAGATATGAGGTCTAATCCTGATGATCTGAAATTCGACCTGGCCTTTAATGAACTGAATGCAGGGCCTCTGGCGATCAAAAAAACTATTCTTAAGGGAGATGTCGTCAACAGGAAATTAAACCTCGATTTTTCCTCATTCTATGACGAAACCCGGTTAGTCCATATGAATTCAGAATTGAATTTTCAGGGTGATACCTTAAAATACCATATTAATCCGCAAGACCTTGTTCTTAATACAAATGTCTGGAATATTGACGCCTCTAATATGATTAGTTACGCTCCGGAATTTCTCGAATTTCAGAATTTCAGAATCAGTCGTAATGGGCAGGAAATGATCTTAAGTAATGATAAACCCGGTGTTGATAAGGAACATCTAAGCCTGGATTTCAGGAATTTTAAACTTGAGGCTTTACTGAATTATCTGAATCCAGAGGAGAAATTAGCTACTGGATTGATAAACGGGAATTTGATCTATGAGGAGCCATTTGGTGAAACAGGTTTACTGGCAGACATGCAAATTAATCAATTTAAGATAATGGGCGTAGATCTAAGCACCTTAAGCCTCGAAGGTAATACTGCCGGTTTTAACACCTACGATTTTCATATGGCCCTGAAAGGAGGAGAGGTAGATTTGGATTTAAAAGGATTGTATACGGCTGCAGAACCATCAGCAAAGCTTGATATGTCCCTAGATCTAAATAAGGTGGAAATGACGGCCCTAGAAGGATTTTCTGGTGGACAAATAAAAAATGGAAGCGGTAGATTCTCGGGAAAATTTAGTTTAAACGGAACTGTTCTCGAACCGGTTTACGAAGGGAATTTAAATTTTAATGAGGCAAGATTCAATATTGCTTTTTTAAACGCACCTTTTATACTTCCTAACGAAACCCTTAGCCTTGATAATGATGGAATGTACTTCGATAACTTCAGAATTATAGATACCAATCAAAATGCGGTGGTGTTGAACGGTAAGGTTCTCACAAAAAACTTATTGAATCCCACCTTCGATCTTGATGTACAGGCCAAAGATTTTAGGTTAATTAATTCTACTGAAGAAGATAACGACCTGTTCTACGGGACCGCCGTGGTAGATGTGGACGCCCAGATTACTGGAGACCTTAACCTGCCAAAGATCAATATGGATCTGGATGTTAAAAAGAGCACCAATTTCACCTATGTAGTTCCTGAGACCGAATTACATATTAAGGAGCGGGATGGAGTGGTTATATTCGTTAATAAAGAAAACCCTGATGCAATTCTTTCACAAACCGAAGAAGAAGCATATATAGTTTCGGGTTATGATATTTTCGCCAGGCTTTCGGTAAACAGTGACGCTGTTTTCAATATGATCATCAATCAGGAGACAGGGGACAAGTTTCAGGTATCAGGTGAGGGAGATTTAATTTTTAATATGTACCCTAACGGGCGTACAGCCTTAACCGGGATATATAATATCAACGATGGTTATTATGAAATGAGTCTTTATAATCTCGTTAAAAGACGGTTTGATATAGCCGATGGCAGCAGGGTTTCTTGGGCTGGTGATCCCTTTGATGCTCAACTGGATGTAAGAGCTATATATAGTGTAGAAACTTCCGCCTCGGCCCTTATGGCTTCTGGTACTTCAGGATCAGATATCGGGGATGTTCAAAGATTCAGGCAGGAACTAGAATTCTTTGTTTATCTGAATATTGAAGGTGACCTTATGGAGCCTAAGATCTCTTTTAACCTGGACATGCCCGAGGAAGAGCAGGGAATTGCCGGAGGGCAGATATTTGGGCGGGTTCAGCAGTTAAATAATCAGGAACAGGAACTTAATAAACAGGTTTTCTCATTACTGGTACTTAACAGGTTTTTCCCCGAGTCTGGTAGTGATGGTAGTAGTGGGGGAACTTTAGCCGTAGCCAGAGATAATTTGAATTCTGCTTTGAGCGACCAGCTGAATATGCTATCAAGTAAAATTTTAGGTGAAAGTGGTGTGAAACTTAATTTTAATGTAGACAGCTTTACAGATTATCAGGGAGAAAGCCCTGAAGAGAGAACTCAGCTGGGAATAAGTGCCCAGAAGGCCTTTCTGGAAGATAGACTTATCGTAGAAGTTGGAAGTGATGTAGATATTCAGGGTGGTAATCAGCAAGGGCAGGAAACCAGTCCGCTTATTGGGAATGTTAGTATCTCTTATTTACTGGATGAAAATGGAGTTTGGCGATTGAAAGGTTTTAGTAAAAGTCAGTATGAGAATGTAGTTGATGGCCAGTTGGTAGTGAGTGGAATCGCTTTAATTTTTACTAAGGAGTTCAACAAGTTCAAAAACATGTTTGAAAAGGCGGTGATGGAGAGAGTTAAAAAAGATGAGGATAATAAAAACAGGAAGCAAAGAGATAATAATGATGAAAACTAGGTATTGGGTTTTATTTATTGTGTTGGGTGTTTTTCAGGCATGTAGCGTTGAGAGATTTATTCCTGAGGATGAATTTCTATATAACGGTGCTGAAATAAAGCTGGAATCTGATACTACAATTTCTCATAAACCTAAACTTCTCAATGAATTAAATCAGGTTTTAAGACCTGAACCCAATACTAAAGTACTTGGTATGAGACCGGGATTATATTTCCATTATAAGGCTCAAAAAGAGAAACCCGGATTTATCAATAAATTCCTGAATAAAAAATTTGGTGAAGAGCCGGTTTACTTGTCTGATGTAAACATCCAGAATACCGAAGACCTCCTTCTTAACCGGCTTGAAAACAGGGGATTCTTTTATAGCAGGGTAAGCTCAGAGACCATTAAAAATGAAGCGGCTAGTACCGCTACGGCCTTATATAATCTTGATGTTCCTGAACCCTATACAATGGCCAGCTATCAGTTAGATACAGATACCCTGCTTGTTTATAGAGATATACAAAAGAACCTTGACAAGACATTACTAGAAAAAGGAATGAGGTTTGACCTACCGGTAATGAAAACTGAGCGAGAGCGCATTGATCTCCATCTGAAGAAAGAAGGATATTATAATTTCAATCCGGGGTTTTTGATTTTTGAGGCAGATACGAATCAGTACTCCAATAAGAAATTCGACCTGTTTCTAAGGTTGAAGAAGGATGTGCCGCCCAGGTCAGTAATTCCTTATCAGATTTCCAATGTAAATGTATATGTGAATTACAATGTGGATGAAGATTCAGTCACAAAAAATTACAAGCGTTATAAGGATAAGAATTTTTTCCAGGGGGAATTATTCTTTAAACCTGAGTATCTGGATCCTTATCTACTAATCGAAACCGGGGATTATTATGATCCCGTAAAATCCCGAAATACAAGCAGGAGGCTTGGAACCATTGGGGTTTATAAATTCGTGAATATTAGATATGATGAAGTAGATACTCTTGCGGTAGATAGCCTGGGACTTCTGGAAGCTAATATCTTTCTTTCTCCACTTAAAAAAAGAGCGATAAAAGCAGAATTACAGGCCGTAACTAAGTCTAATAATTTCGCTGGTCCACACCTGGCACTTACTTTTGTTAATCGTAATCTGTTC
>JAHELO010000207.1 GCA_024644145.1 Christiangramia sp. | reverse complement strand
TTCTGAGCTGTTTCAGGAAAAACACATTACTGAAGTATCCATTAAAGAAATTTCTGGTGAACCCTATTATTTCATCAATGAAAAGACGCTGGTTCATGCCCGTACCGGAGAATCTATCCCGGAAATAAGTGAAGAGGATGCGTTATCTATTGCAGGTCGCTTCATGAAGGAAGGTCTCGAAGTTTCAGGAGTAGAACGTATTACCGAAACCGGAGACCATCATGAATACCGTGGTAAGTTACTGCCGGCATACGTGATCTCCTATAATACAGATGAGAATCTGAAAGCCTATATTGGAGCTTTAACCGGAAATTTCACAACCGTGAGACACCGGGACTGGCGCTGGTTCGACTTTTTATGGATGACTCATACCATGGATTATGAAGGAAGAGATGATTTTAATAATCTACTTTTAAGAAGTTTTAGTATACTGGGACTTATAACGGTTCTAAGCGGATTTTTACTCTGGTATATTTCTTCTCCTACGGTGCGTAAGATCGTACAGCCAAAAAAGAAGAAGGCCAGGAAATAATTATGTTATCAATTAAATAAAATTACGTCAAACATAAATAGTTAATTAATATTTAGAAAATGAAAATGAGATTAAGAAGTTTAGTGACTTTAAGCCTTGTGGCAGGAAGTTTAGTTATGGTCTCTTGCGGAGACTCTAAAAAGGAAAAGGAAGAAGTAGCTGAAGATAAGCATGAAATGCATGAGCATAAGGAGGATATGCATGAGGATATGGCAGCAAATGAAGCCACGGCCAGTTTTAGTGATGAATCTGTTAAGCAGGCTTTTGATCAATATATCGCTGTGAAAGATGCTCTTGTGCAAACAGATGCTGAAGCTGCAGCAAAGGCAGCTAAAGAACTTAAGGCAACACTTGAAGCTAATAAGCCTGAGATCGCTAAGATCGCAGGAAATATTGCTGCTTCAAATGATGTGAATAAGCAGAGAGAAATGTTCTCTAAATTAACGGCAGAGATGGAATCGGTATTAAAGGGAGCAATTTCTTCTGGTAAGATATACAAGCAATTTTGCCCTATGGCCTTTGAAGGAAAGGGTGATTACTGGTATTCTACTTCAGAGCAGATTAGAAATCCATATTATGGAGATAAAATGCTAAAATGTGGTAGGGTAGATGAAACTATAATGTAGAAATTTAATTAGTCTGCAGGGTTTTATTAACCCTGCAGATTTTTAACTCAAAGATGAAAGAATACAGGATTCAAATAAAAAATGTGGTTTGCCAGCGCTGCATTATGACTGTAGAAAATATCTTTGAAAAGCTGGATATCCCTTATTTTAGCATTAGTCTGGGGGAGGCTGTTTTAAAAGAGAAACCTTCCCGGGAACTATTGCAGCATCTTTCTTCAGAATTTGAAAAAGTAGGCTTTGAGATCCTTCAGAATCGCAATGAAAAGCTTATAAACGCTATCAAATCTTTACTTATCGAGAAGGTATATTCCGATAATATTTCCAACCAAAAACTTTCTGTACTCCTTACCTCATCCCTTAATTTCGATTACAGTCATATTACTCATGTTTTTTCAGAACAGGAAGGACAAAGCATTCAGAAATTCTATAACAGTGTTCGCATAGAACGTGTGAAAGAATTGCTGAACTACGATAACTGGACTATTGCAATGATTGCGGACAATCTAGGATATTCTACCCCGGCATATTTATCAACTTCATTTAAAAAAGCGACCGGTATAACCCCTTCAGAATATAAAAGCCAGCATTTAAAGGACCGTAAAAACCTTGATTCAGTATAAAATTACTAAAATTCCAATCTTTTAAGATTCTCATAATATATTTTTCAGGCCCTTATTCTTAATTTGCCTGTAACCTACCAATAAAAGATTATGGAAATCACATTAATTATAGGGGTAGTCCTCTATGTAGTAATAGTATTGGATATTTTACAAACCACTTTATCAATGCAGGGAGGTGGCTGGCTTACCAGTAGGATTTCCCATTTAATCTGGAAGTTCTTACTTGTGCTTTCCGGTAGAGATGGAAAATCCAAAATTCTTGGCCATTCCGGTTATATATTGCTGGTCTCCATAGTTGTAATATGGGTCTTTATACTGTGGAGCAGTCTTGTACTGGTATTGCTCTCTCATCCTGGATCTATCGTCAACAGTTCTTCAAAAATACCTGCAGATCTCTGGGAGGTCATCTATTATAGCGGTTATACCTTAAGTACATTAGGGGTTGGAGATTTTGTAGCATCCAGTGATGTGTGGAGAATCATCACAACCATATATTCTTTTACAGGGCTTATTCTCCTTACCATGTCGGTCACCTATTTTGTACCCGTCCTTACGGCTATCATAGATCAGCGTAAACTGGGAATCATTTTGAGTACCCTGGGAAGTAGTCCCCAGGAAATTATTCTGAATGCCTGGAACGGAAAGGATTTTAGCCGTTTTACCGAAAAAGTGGATGATTTTGCTGAATCTATTATTAAGTATAGTCAGCAGCACCGAGCTTATCCGGTTATTCATTTTTTTCATAATAATAAGCAGAAGAATAATATAATCTTACAGCTTACCCGGCTGTATGAAGCATTAAGAATAATCAGCGATAAGGTGAAGGAGGAACACCGCCCGGCAAAACAGGACCTTAAGCCATTGTTTATTGCCTTTGAAAATTATTTTGAGATCATAGACGAGGTCACGCACATTACAATTAAAGAAAAACACCCGCCAAAGCTGGAATTAAATGAATTAAAACAAAAGGATTTTATAGAGGAAGAAAAAAGTGTAGATCTACCTGATGCTTATGAAAAGGATCGCCGGTTTTTTATGACACTTCTGCATCATGATGGATGGGATTGGGAAGATGTGGGTGCTAAAAAATCTTAATTATGCCAGGGAGAAGTTAAATTCATTTAAAACTGTAATTACTTAGCATAATTTTAAAAGTAAAAGTGGGGTCTCATTCTTAAATTAGAGGTATAACCAAAAATTTAATATAGTTATGAGAAATGAAAAACTGATCAGTGCACTTGGAAATTGTATTAACCATTGTAATTACTGTGCAGATGCCTGCCTTGATGAGGATAATGTAAAAATGATGAAGGACTGCATTAGAATTGATCGCGTATGTGCCGAAGTTTGTGCAGCCTTAAACCAGGTACTCGCCACAAAATATGATGACATTAAAGGTCTAGTGGAATATTGTAAGAAAGTATGCCAGGCCTGTGCAGATGAGTGTTCTAAACATGATCACCAGCATTGTAAAGATTGCGCTCAGGCATGTAAAGAATGTGTAAGCGCCTGTGAAGCTTATTTGGCCTAACAAATAGATTTAATGCCCGGATAAGTTTTTCCGGGCATTCTTTTTTATTGAAAGTTTATTCCCAATTACTGCAACCTACCCTCTAAGGCTATAATTATCTTCGCATGAATATAGTAGGTTGTAATTATTTACTCAACAATAAACTTCTTCCAAAATGAAACATACTTATAAGATTTCCGGAATGACCTGCAATGGCTGTAGATCCCATGTAGAAAAAACATTGCAGAATATTGAAGGTGTAAAAAATGTAAAAGTAAACCTGGAAGATTCCCTGGCAGAAATTGAGATGGAATCACATATTGCTTTCGAGACATTGCAAAATGCTTTGGAAAAAGATGGAGGAGGATATAAGATTTTAAGAGATGAGACTGCTGAATCTACATTAGGAAAAAGTATTGAACATACTTATAAGATAACGGGAATGACCTGCAATGGGTGCAGGAGCCATGTTGAAAAGAGTTTAAGCAAGGTTGAAGGGGTTATAGCTGCGAATGTAGATCTTGAAAAAAGTATTGCGATAGTAGAAATGCAAGAACATGTTCCTCTTGAAAAATTTCAGGCTACGTTAAAACAGGAAGGAGGGAATTACCAAATTCATTCTCTTCAGGATTCTGAATTGATTAACGAAGATCACGAGAGTCAAACTTATATAATTACAGGGATGACCTGTAATGGTTGTCGTACGCATGTAGAAAAAACATTAAACGATATACAGGGAGTAAGCAAAGCTGAGGTAAATCTTGAGCGGGGAGAAGCAAAAATCGACTTTAATCAGCCTTTGGAAATTAAAGATCTACAAAAGGCTTTAAGTAAGGCTGGAGGAGATTATCAAATTCATAAGCCCAATACCACCGGAAAATTAATGGTGCATGAATATGAAATTAAGGGAATGACCT
>JAHELO010000206.1 GCA_024644145.1 Christiangramia sp. | reverse complement strand
GGGCGTTTATTTTAAAATTAAATTCCGATCCGGACGCTCGGAGTTCCGATGCGCACACCGGTGTAGATACGGGTTCTGGAGGGTCTTTCATAACCCCGGTAATAGCCGTGGTAGTAGAACGTGGCATGGGAATAATAATGTGCCCCATGGTGGCAATGATGGTCGCAGTCTGAATAATGTTCTTTATAGGCATCTCTCTTCCCTTTCATATAAGCCTTATACGCACTTTTATCTCTTCGTTTAAGTTCTTCCTCGTATTCTTCCTGATCTTTCCAGAAATCGGCTTCATCAGCCTCTTCTTTCGCACTTAAGGATTGTTCGTACTTAGCATCTTCCCTGGCACGCTCTTCATAGTAAGATAAACGGTCTTTTTCGGATTCCTGCTGCTGGGCGTGGAGAGTTGGCACCAGGCCTAAAGCCAGGATTAAAACTAAAATGCAATCTGATTTTATGTTGATTCTCATAACACGAATATTTATGTTCTTGCATGTACAGAACAATTCAATTCGTGGAAACCCTACTCCGGGATTTCTTTATTGCAAACAATTAAAGTGTAATGGCCTGGAAATGTGAAAATTTAGGGCAAGTGAAAATTTAGGGATGGTCAAACCCGGAAGCAAGAACTGCCGATGGCTTACCTGATCTTGCCTCAGTAGCTTTGGTCAGCACTTTCCCGGCAGAATTAAACCTGGTGTAGAATTTTGACTGGATCCGGTAATATTTGCCATGGTGGCACTGCTCATCGCATACTTGCTCATGTTCGGTGTACGCAACTTTCTTACCTTCCATATAAGCGAGGTAGCCTTCATGATCCTTTTTCCTGAGATCTCTTTCAAAAAGTCGTTGATCAAACCAGAAGTCTTTTTCATCTTCTTCGTACGTCCATTCCAAATTATGCTCGTAGCTCGCATCCTCCTGGGCACGATTATGATAAAAGTCGAGTGGAAGCTGATTCTCTGCTTGCTGCCCGATCAGCACCAGGGGCAATACCAGTAAGAACGACAATAATAATTTTGCGTTCATTATGGCGGAGCCTAAGGTTTTGATATGGGGGGCAAGGTTTAACATGATGGCTTTAATACTATTTATAATTTACAAAAAATCAACGATTTACGAAGGATAATCGGGCTAAAAAGACAGATATTCCGTTAAATAACCTGTTCCCTCATCATTCTGTTATTTAGGCCCTTTTAAAGACCCGTTGAACGAGTTTCTCCACCCTGGCAAGGTGCGGAAGGTAAAGGGGGAACTTCTTTTAACCTACATCACAAAATTACCCAGAACAAAACGTATTCATGTGCTATTTAAAAGCCGTTCTTGGCCCATCTGATTAAGCAGGTCATATTTGCTGTTAAAATGTTGTTAAGCCATGTATTATGGGGCCTAAAATGCATGTTACAGCTATTTAACCCACCCCTGCCTAATAAAAAGGCTCCCTTTCGGGAGCCGGCATCTTACGGGAAAAAACTTAAGCCTTTCCGAGCATCAACAGCTCATTACAGCGCACTTCGGTAATATAGCGTTTGTCCCCTTCTTTGGTTTCATAGGATCTATGGATCAATTTACCCTCTACGGCTACCTCACTTCCTTTATGAAGATAGTTCTCTACGATCTCCGCGGTCTTCCCCCAGGCCACGACCAGATGCCATTGGGTATCTGTAATTCGCTCCCCTTTAGAATTCTTGTACGTTTCATTTGTGGCTACAGAAAACTTAGCCAGTTTACTCCCATTATCCAAGTCCAGGATTTCAGGATCCTGACCAAGATTTCCAATCAGTTGTACTTTGTTCTTCAATGCATTCATGTTTCTGTGTTTTAGCTATTTACCATTTTCACCATCGGGACCTTCCCAACACCGCAAATTTAAAGTGCTGATTTACAGTATTATGCATCAAAAATATTTACTTACGTATGTATTCGTTTGTAAATGTTTGTTAACGTTTTATACACGGACCTAAATGCATCATGGAGGAAGGTGTGCCCTGGGAGTTTTATTATTATTCTACCTTAGAGCCTAAATTGTAGATACTATGAACCTTGAATGCATAGAAGGAAGGACTATAAGCGGGCAGGATTTTCGAAAAGATCGGCTGCCTAAAGCTGAATATGAAGAATGCACCTTTAACCTTTGTAATTTTTCTGCAGGATTTCTGGATAATTCACGATTCATGGATTGTACGTTCACAGATTGCGATCTGAGCACCGCTAATTTAGCATTTACCCAATTTCAGGACGTTGTATTTAATCGTTGTAAGATGATGGGCGTTAATTTTGAAACTATAGACCCTATTCTCCTGCAAATGAGTTTTAAAGAATGTAACCTTTCGATGGGTACGTTTTATGGACAGAATATAAAAGGAACAGTGTTCGAAGGTTGTAAACTTGAAGGAGTGGATTTTACAGAGGCAGACCTGACAGACGTTCTTTTTTCTGATTGTAATTTGGAAAAGGCACAGTTTGAACGAACGGTGCTGCACGGGACCAACTTTGAAACTGCATGGGGATATGTATTAAATCCGCGATATAATAGTATGAAAAAAGCGAAATTCTCTAAAGACGGACTTGAGGGCTTACTGCAAGATTATGACATTATCATTGTTTAACTTAGAGCTATGAGTACAAGAACATGTCTGGAATGCGGAGACACCATAGTGGGAAGGATAGATAAGAAGTTCTGTTCAGACTACTGCCGCAATGCCCACCACAATCAATTAAATAAAGATTCTAAGAACCTGGTGCGCAACATCAATAATCGCTTAAGGAAAAATTATAGGATCCTGGATAGCTTTCCGCTCAAAGATGGTAAAACCAGGACCACCAAGTCCAGTCTCCTGGATAAAGGATTCGATTTTGACTACCTCACTAATTTATATGTCACTAAAAAAGGCACTACCTACTACTTCGTATATGATTTGGGTTACCTGCCCCTGGATAACGACTATTATATGATCGTAAAGCGCGAATAGACGACATAAAAAAACCCGGCTAGCCCGGGTTATTAACTCTAATTTTTAGGTCTCCTATTTATAATTATGACCACTGAGCTTTAAAGCAGCGATCACTACATCTTTCCTGCTGATCTGGCCAACAAGCAGTCCTTCTCGCATTACTGGTAAACGTCGACGGTTATTTTTATGAAAAACACCGGCTGCGTCAAAAATACTGATATCGTGTTCTATGGTCTCTACATTTTCGGTCATGAATCGCTCTACATTCTTATCGAGGATGGGCTGGTTAAAATAGCGACTTTCCGAGATCTGTTTCATACAGTCTGCTTCGGAAATGATCCCGACCAGGAAGCCATTATCGTCCAATACCGGCCCTCCCGAAATATGATGCTTAGCAAATAATTCCATGACCTCCAGAATCGATTGGTCCGGATGGAATGTCACTAATTTTGTAGTCATATAATCGGCTACCAAAATAGGGGCATCATACTCTTTTTTCGAATCTACCTTAGCCCTTCGGCCCTGAAAACTTTTGATTCCCATAGTTGCTTGTTTGAAATTCGGTTAATTTTAAATATAGTTAAATTATGCGGAATATTTAAATTAAGTCGCTTATCGGACGAAGAATATCAAAATTTTATACTTTTATCCGACAAATAATCAACATGAAAAACATCCATGCGGTCCTCAGCCTGCTGCTTTGTATTGCAGCTGCTGTATTGTCTTTCCAGACCAGGATGCCCGGTTCTCCTTCCATCAAAAATTCAGAATTTTCAGTTGAGCAAGCTTTTACCCATGTGCGTAAAATGTCTGAAGAACCGCATAGCACAGGATTTCCCGCGCATGAAAAGGTCAGGAATTACCTGCTAGAACAGCTAAAAGCCCTGGGATTGGACCCGGTGCTACAGGAGGGGTATTCTGCCGGCGATTGGGGCAATTTTAGCCGGGCGATCAATATCGCGGCAAGGATTGAGGGGTCAGGAGAGGGTAAAGCGCTGTTGCTCCTCTCACACTACGATAGTAATCCCCATTCTTCACCTGGGGCCAGTGATGCTGCCAGTGGGGTAGCTACCATCCTGGAGGCGGTACGTGCCTATCTTGCCCAGGGCCAAACCCCTGAGAACGATATCATCATTCTATTTACAGATGCAGAGGAACTGGGTCTGAATGGTGCCGACCTTTTTGTCAACGAACATCCCTGGGCAAGAGAGGTGGGATTGGTCCTTAATTTTGAAGCCCGTGGCAGTGGTGGCCCGTC
>JAHELO010000205.1 GCA_024644145.1 Christiangramia sp. | reverse complement strand
AGGAGGACCAGAGGTTAAAAGAAACCGGGGATTATGAACGCTATGATCTTTTCCAGCTCAAGAAAAACCGGGATTTCTATAATCAATACATGCAAAATACTCTTCAGCTGAATAATGGTGACGGAACATTTTCTGAGATCGCCCATTACAGTGGAGTAGCCAGAAGTGATTGGAGTTGGGGCGCGTTATTATTCGATATGGACAATGATGGTTACCGGGATATCTTCGTGAGCAACGGCATTTATCATGACCTTACCAATAACGATTTTATGGACTTTTTTGCCAATGATATCATTCAAAAAATGAGCATTACCGGCAAAAAAGAGGATATAGATAAGGTTATAAATAAAATGCCTTCTACGCCTATCTCTAATTATGCGTTTAAAAATGGAACCGATCTCACTTTCGCCAATAAAGCAAAAGATTGGGGGCTGGATTCACCTGGGTTTTCAAATGGCTCTGCTTATGCTGATCTCGATAATGATGGAGATTTGGATTTGGTGGTGAATAATTTCAATATGCCTGCTTTTGTTTACAGAAATAATAGCGAGAAGACCGGTGGTAACTTCATTAAACTGAAGGTGACGGGCGAAGGAAAGAACAGTATGGCAGTGGGAAGCATCATAGATGTTTTTGCAGGTAATGAAGTTATTCGGCAGGAATTGATCCCCACACGAGGATTCCAGTCTTCTGTAGAATATGTGCAAACTGTTGGCCTTGGAAAAAGGAATAGGATAGACTCTGTAAAAATTGTATTTCCTGATAAACAACAATTGGTCGTATTGAATCCGGAATTGAATAAAACATTAAGCCTTGAGCAGTCACAGGCAACACGATCTTTAAATGTACAGACAGATAGTAAAGTATCCTGGTTTAAGGAATTGCCTGCAGATTTTGAGGTTAATAAAGAAGATCAGCATGTAGATTTCGATTATGAGGGTCTTATACCGAAAATGCAGTCTAGAGAAGGTCCGCCGGTTGCGGTAGCCGATCTGGATGGAGATGGCAATGATGATGTTTATATTGGAGCGGCCTATGGCATGCCGGGAAGGATCTACCTTCAGAAAAAGCCGGGCAAATTAATAATGAGCGATTTCGAATTCGGGAAAGATTTTGAAGATACCGATGCCGAATTTGCGGATATTGATGGAGATAACGACCTTGACCTGCTGGTCACTTCCGGCGGTAATTTCAAAAATGCGCGCACAGGTCTTAGAGTTTATTATAATGAAGGGGGGCTGAAATTCAGTGAATATAATGTAATAACCTTTTCACCTAATAATATGTCTAATGTAGAAGTGATAGACATTGATAATGACCAGGACCTGGATCTGTTTGTGGGTGCCTATACAGTACCCGGAATATATGGCCTCAAAGTCTCTAGCTTATTGCTGGAAAATAATGGGAAAGGTGGTTTTAAAGATATAACGGCAACCGCTGCCCCTGCATTAAAAGATATAGGGATGGTAAAATCAGCGGTTTTTGAAGATCTGAATAGTGATGGACAACCCGATCTAATCGTAGCAGGGGAGTGGATGAGTCCTAAGGTATTCATAAATAATAAAGGGCAGTTTACACCTAAGAACACAGCTTTAGATCAATATTCCGGATTGTATAATACTGTTTTCGCAAAAGACCTGAATAATGACGGTTTACCAGATCTGGTATTAGGGAACCGGGGGGTAAATGCGAGTTTTCAGGCTTCTGAAAAGGAACCGGCGAAAATGTTTGTGGCAGATTTTGATCTAAATGGAACCACAGAACAGATCTTTACACAAACCATTGGAGGGCGCGATATTCCGTTACATACCAAAAGGGAACTGGCAGGACAGATAGTTTCAATTAAAAAACAGAATTTAAAATTCAGTGAATACGCTAAAAAGTCTATCCAGGATCTTTTCGAGCCTGAGGTATTGAAAAACGCGGTGGTTGATAAAATTACAAATTTTGAAAGTATCATCGCCTATAACGACGGAAAAGCCAATTTCACTGTTCTAGCCTTGCCGGCCGAAGCCCAGTACTCCTGTATTTGCAGTATTAATGCTGCCGATCTTGATAAAGATGGGAACCAAGACCTGATCCTGGCCGGTAATAATTTTTCATTAAAACCACAGTTTGGAAGAATGGATGCGAGTTTTGGTACAGTATTGATCAATAACAATCAGGGGTTCAGTGCAGTTAATTCTAAAATCTCCGGACTACGATTAAATGGAGAAGTGAAATCTCTCAAATGGTTAAGGGATAAAGATGGAGAGGAATACCTTCTTGCAGGGATTACCAACGCTCAACCCAAACTATTCAAACGTAATGAGTAGATCATCTGGCATTATATTTTTTTTCTTAATTCTGCTTTTTAATTCCTGTACACGAGATTCAAAAGTTGAAACCACAGATAAGGATTCCGATTATCTGTTTAAAGTATTGGATCCCATAAAATCTGGAATCGATTTTAGAAATGATCTAACCGAAACAGATTCCCTGAACATCCTTAAGTATCTCTATTACTATAACGGGGGAGGTGTAGCCATAGGTGATATTAATAATGATGGGCTACAGGATATATTTTTTACTTCCAACCAGGAGGATAACCGTCTATATATGAACGAGGGAAATATGACGTTTAGAGATATTTCTGAGGAGGCCGGGATCACCGGAAATTCCAACTGGAATACAGGTGTGACCATGGCCGATGTAAATGCTGATGGATTGCTTGATATTTATGTAGTTGCGGTAAGTGGAATTCTGGGTTTAGAAGGCAGAAATGAATTATATATTAATAACGGAGATAACACCTTCACAGAGGCTGCTTCGAAATATGGAATAGACCTTCAAAATTTTGGAACTGCCGCAGCCTTTTTTGATTATGATAACGATGGCGATCAGGATCTCTATGTTTTAAATCACGCTGTACATACCGATGATTCATTTAGTCCGGCTTCCATCAGGGAAAGAAGAACGGAGACCAGCGGCGATAAGTTATTTGAATTTGAGAATGGTAAATTTATTGATGTGAGTGCAAAGGCCGGCATATTTGGCGGTCCAAATGCCTACGGACTTGGAGTGGCAACTGCAGATTTTAATGCAGATGGTTTTACCGATATCTATGTAAGTAATGATTTTCATGAAGATGATTATCTGTATATAAACCAAGGGGATGGAACTTTTGAAGAAGAAATGAAAAACAAAATGACCCAGGTGAGCAGGTTTTCAATGGGTAATGACGTGGGAGATATTAACCATGATGGCTTCCCCGATATTTTGAGTTTAGATATGCTTCCTGAAGATGAGACCGCTTTAAAAAGCTCCATGGGAGATGAAGATATCAATATTTTAAACTTAAGGATGCAATATGGTTATCACCGCCAGTTTAGCCGGAATATGCTTCAGCTAAATAACAGGGGTGAAAATTTCCAGGAGATCGCTTTGTTTAGCGGGGTGGCTGCCACAGACTGGAGCTGGTCCCCATTATTTGGAGATTATGACCTGGATGGAGAATTGGATATATTCATTTCTAACGGGATCGTGCGTAGACCTAATGACCTGGACTATATAAAATTTATATCGAACAAGCAGATAAGTGAGCGTCCGCGAAATTCAGAATTTCTAGAAAAGGAGGCAGTAAATAAGATGCCTGAAGGGAGAGTAAATAATTACTTTTTCAGGGGATCGAAGGATCTTCGTTTTTCAGATCAGTCTCATAAATGGGTACATGCAGAACCTTCTTTTTCTAATGGTAGTGCGTATGGAGACCTGGACAATGATGGTGATCTTGATCTGGTAACCAATAACCTAAATGCAGAAGCAACGATCTATATAAATACAGCTTCTGATAATAATACTTTTTTAAACTTAGTATTTGAACTTTCCGGAGAAAATCCTTTTGGAATAGGAACCAAAGTTTACTCCTATCATGGAGGAATTATGCAGTATAAGCAACTATTTGCTACTAAGGGATTCCAGTCTTCCTCTCAACCACTACTCAATTTTGGATTTGGAAAGGAAAAGAAGGTTGATTCTCTTTTAATCATATGGCCAGACGGGCGGCAGGAAAGCCTTTACGAGATAAAGACTAACCAGCTTTTAAAATTAAAGCCTAATGGTTCTCATAAGCCACAAAGTCCTGTTTCAACTAAGAATTTGAAAAAGCCAATATTTACCAGGGTAGACAGTATATCAGGTTTTAAATATCGACATGAAGAAAATTCTTATAACGATTTTGATCGGCAGAAGCTTA
>JAHELO010000204.1 GCA_024644145.1 Christiangramia sp. | reverse complement strand
AATCTTGTTTCACTGGCTAGTGTTCACCGCTAGTATATTAAATACTGTAAGAGCCCGTAGTCCCGTCCTGAAACATCGGGATCGGGAATATAGCTGTATTGTGGGAGCCCCGATAGTTATCGGGGATGTTCCGCCTTCATCTTGAAAACCTTCATTAGGCATGAAGAGATTTTTCTATGCAATAAAGTGAGGGAAAAGATAAACCTGTTCTCCGGCCTTGTCTAAGAGTACCGGTACAGTGGCCACAGGTATGGGGAATTTCGCCACAATTTTGGCAATGTAATGATGGCAGCCGTGCCATTCATCTTCCAATGCTGTTTTTAATCTGGATAATATCGCCTTGATATCAACACTTTAACAATTAGATGTAAGAAAAAAGCTATTTTTTAATGTTTTTTAGGAAATATCGGCCCGACTCTTGCGTTATCCAACCTGAAAATGAAAAACTAAATTTCAATTACTAACCCGAATCTAATTGAAAATTAACAACGTTAAAATTATTAAAGTATGCTATTAAAAAATCTAAGTAAACTAGGACTGTTATTAGGCCTTATCTTATTCGTATCATGTTCTGAAGATGATTCAGTAGATAATCCTGATAATAGTGGAGAAATGAATTCTACGGCGGTTTATTTAACAGATTCGCCTGTTGACCAGGCAAACGTAGAGGCAGTTTTTATCACTGTAGCTGAAGTAAAGGTCAACGGTAAGGCCATTGAAGGTTTTAGTAAATCAACCATAAAAGTTAGTAGCCTTACAAATGGAAGTACCGAACTTTTAGGTAAACTGGATCTTGAATCTGGTACTACTTCTAACATCACCCTGGTATTGGCTGATACCGATGAAGCGGGTAACGAATTTGCGAATTATGTTGTTCTTGCCGGCGGTACCAAGCAAAAACTTGCTGCTGCAACTGAGATCAGCCTGAAAGACCAGGTAGAGATCGTAGAAGGAGCCAATAATGAGATCGTTCTTGATTTTGACCTTAGAAAGAGTGTAAAGCAGGAAGGTGAAAACTATGCCTTTGTATCTAAAACTCAGCTTGAGAAGAGTGTAAGAGCAGTAAACACCCTGAAAACCGGTACGGTAAAAGGTAATGTAGAGAACACTAACGAGGCTAATGCCGATGTTGTTGTTGCTTATGCTTATAAGAAAGGCACTTTTAATGAAGCTGAAAGTAATGCCAATGCAGAAGGTGTTGCCTTTGCAAATGCTACCAGCAGTGCAGTAGTATCTGGTTCTAACGGTGATTTTGAGATCCACTTCTTAGAAGAGGGAGATTATGAACTTCATTTCGCTTCTTATTCAGATAATGACCAGGACGGAAAACTTGAATTCTCAGGTATGGTTGGAGCAAGTGCTTTAAGCAGTATCGATCTTACTGGATTTAGAGTTGAATCTAAATCTGAAGTGAATCTTCAAATCTCATTTACCGGCCTTCTAGGTTTGTAATATGAAGATGTAGAATAAGTAAATAAAAAGGCTGCCAATGGCAGCCTTTTCTTATTATGGAGTGGGAAGATCCCCTTCTCCTTTTACGGGAAGTTTAGATTTACCCATCAGGAATTTATCTACGTGATGGGCGGCTTCTCTACCTTCAGAAATAGCCCATACTATAAGGGATTGTCCCCTTCTCATATCACCGGCTACAAAAATGTTATTTACATTGGTATTATAATTCTTTTCACCTTTAATATTACTTCTGTTATCCAGCTTAAGACCCAGCTTTTCACTTAATGTCTTTTCGGGACCAGTGAAACCCAGAGATAGTAAAGCAAGGTCACAGGGCCATTCTTTTTCTGTTTCAGGTACTTCCTTTAATTCCGGTCTCTGGCCTGGCCTTCGAATCCATTCAACTTCTACCGTTCTAAGGGCTTTTAACTGTCCTCTTGAGTCTTTAAGGAACTCCTTGGTCTGGATGCTCCAGTTACGATTTACACCTTCCTCATGAGAAGAGGTGGTTTTTAAAGTAAATGGCCAGTAGGGCCACGGATTTTCCAATGTTCTCGACTCTGGTGGGAGGGGTAATATCTCAAAGTTGGTTACCGAGTTTGCTCCATGCCGGTTTGAGGTGCCCACACAATCAGATCCTGTATCGCCTCCGCCAATCACAATAACATCTTTGCCTTTGGCACTTAGGTGGCTATCTAATTCATGCAGATTATCTACGAATCCGTTATTATGCTTTAGAAAATCCATCGCCTGTACCACGCCTTCCGCATCTGCGCCTGGTATAGGTAGATCTCTTCTGGCTGTAGCACCTCCGCAAAGCACAACTGCATCAAATTCCTTTAGGTTATCTACCGGGTAATTTACCCCAACCTCAGTATCGGTTTTGAATTGTATTCCTTCAGCTTCCAGTTGTTCCAGCCTGCGGTCTATGATATGTTTTTCCAATTTAAAATCTGGAATCCCATATCTAAGCAGGCCTCCAATTTTCGAACCACGTTCAAAAACAGTCACCAGATGCCCGGCTCTGTTCAATTGCTGGGCAGCGGCTAATCCAGCCGGTCCAGAGCCAATCACGGCCACTCTCTTGTTGGTACGGCGGGCAGGCGGCTCAGGTTTTATCCATCCTTCCCTGAAGCCACGTTCAACGATATATTTCTCAATCATCTCAATGGCCACAGGAGGTTCAATGATCCCTAACACGCAGGCAGATTCACACGGTGCCGGGCACAACCTACCTGTAAATTCAGGAAAATTGTTGGTAGCATGAAGAATCTTCAGCGCTTTTTGCCATTCGTTCTTATAAACCGCGTCATTAAAATCTGGGATCAAATTCCCCAAGGGGCAGCCACTATGACAAAACGGGATTCCGCAATCCATACATCGGCCGCCTTGTTTCTGAAGCTCCTGCGTAGGCAGTTCCTTATGAAATTCTTTATAATTCTTTACCCGTTCTTCAGGCTTAATGTCCTCCTCCTGAATTCGATCATATTCTAGAAATCCTCTTATTTCTCCCATATTCTTATGCTGTCTTTAGATCTGCTTCCTTAATTTCTTCTTCCTGCTCCAGTTTCTGCAAAGCCTTTTTATATTCCGTAGGCATTATTTTTATGAATCCTTTTGAAGTTGTTTCCCAGTCTTTCAGTATTTCCCGGGCCACGTCACTTTCAGTATATTGATAATGATTAACTATGAGTTCTTCCAGTTCATCTACATTCTGTTCAGTAGGCGTTTCAAGTTCAATCATTTCCAGGTTAAACTTATTCTGGTCCAGATCATTCTCGGGGTCAAAAATATAAGCCACACCACCGCTCATTCCGGCTGCAAAATTTCGGCCTATTCTTCCCAGGATCACGGCAATGCCACCGGTCATATATTCACACCCGTGGTCTCCAATCCCTTCTATAACGGCTTTGGCTCCGGAATTTCTTACACAAAAACGTTCGCCTCCTATACCATTGATATAAGCTTCACCAGCAGTGGCACCATACAGCGCAACATTCCCAATAATGATATTTTCATGAGATTTGAAGGTTGCGGCCCTGGGTTTACGTATAGATAAGACAGCTCCGGAAAGTCCTTTTCCGAAGTAATCGTTAGAATTCCCTTCGATATTAAGATTCAATCCCCTGGCAGCAAATGCTCCAAAACTCTGGCCGGCAGATCCGGTAAAGTTGAGGGTTAGGGTATTTTTAGGTAAGCCATTTGCTCCGTGAATTTTAGAAATCTCATTACTGATGATGGCTCCGGTAGTACGGTTTATATTGGTAATAGGAGAATGTAGGGTTACTGGTTCTTTCCGGTAAATAGCCGGGTGTGCCTGTCTCAGGATCTCAAAATCTAGCACTCCCTCAATATTATGTAGCTGCTTTTCTGTATTAGAAAGAGGTACTCCAGGTTTAATATCGGGTTTATGCAGAATGTTGGATAGGTCTATACCCTGCGCTTTATAATGCTTTATCGCGCGGTTCGTGTCTAATTTCTGACACTGGCCCACCATCTCTGTCATATTCCTGAAGCCGAGGCTGGCCATGATCTCTCTTAATTCCTGGGCTATGAAATACATGAAATTTATCACGTTTTCCGGGGTGCCCTTAAAGTTTTTGCGAAGTTCCGGATCCTGGGTGGCTATTCCCACGGGGCAGGTATTCAGGTGGCAGGCGCGCATCATGATACACCCCGTCGCCACCAGAGGAGCGGTGGAGAATCCAAATTCTTCAGCGCCCAGTAAACAGGCGATCGCAACGTCCCGGCCTGTTTTTAATTGCCCGTCGCATTCCACCACGATCCTGCTTCTAA
>JAHELO010000203.1 GCA_024644145.1 Christiangramia sp. | reverse complement strand
ACGGGTTTATTACCGGGGACTTAACAGAGTTTGTAAATTATGCTGTGCAGGTTTTTAATGATAAAGATGTATGGAATAGTTCTCAAAAAACAGGTATTTACATTATTAATAACAGGTTTAATAAAGAACAACATCATCAACGTTTCAATATGGTTCTAAACCAATTGAAGACAAAGTTAAGCGCTCACAGAGATCGCAATTTCACCGGGAAAATGCTAAAGCATCATTTACACAAAAGCACCTATTATATGTCCAGGTTCATCGAAGAAAAGAACAAGCTTAAAAATTGAAAAACCGCCGGTGTTTTTAACATCCCGGCGGTTTTAACTACACAAATAAACAGTTTAACCAATCATTACACAAACTACTAAACCTGATTTATCAACTGATTCATAAAAAGCTTTTCATTTAATTTTTGCAATACTTCAATTTTATTCCGGGTATCTACTAATAAAGAAATATTGTTATTGCTTCCACCATAAGAGATCATTCTTACCGGCACGTCCTGAAGGATTTCAAATAACCTGGACGTTCCACGGTCTTCAATTAGCCCCTCTCCTACTACGCATATAATACTATGTTGTGTATCAACACTGATTTCACCGTAGTTATCGAGTTCAGTTAATATTTGATCGAGATTTGAATTATCATCAATTGTTAATGAAATAGCGATCTCAGAAGTGGTGATCATATCAATAGCCGTTTCATATTTGTCAAATATTTCAAAGATCTTTTTTAAGAATCCATGAGCCATTAACATTCGGTTTGATTTGATCTTAATTGCGGTGATTTCATCTTTAGCTGAAATGGCTTTCAAGCCTTTTTTTTCAGATATAGCGCTAATACGAGTACCGGTAGCCTCTGGAGTGAAAGTATTTTTTAAATAGACAGGGATGTTCTTACCTATTACCGGAGATATAGTTTGGGGGTGAAGTATTTTGGCTCCAAAATAGGCAAGTTCGGCTGCCTCTTCAAAACTCAGATGCGCCACGGGTTTTGTGTTTTCAACAAACCTTGGATCATTATTATGAAGGCCATTAATATCTGTCCAGATCTGTATTTCAGACGCCCTGATCGCGGCCCCGAGTATGGTAGCCGTATAATCACTTCCACCCCGCTTAAGAGTACTTACTTCCCTCTTTTCATTTAGTCTCACAAAACCCTGGGTTATAAGTAAATCGTGCTGGGAAGAAAGCCTTAATTGATCATTAAGTAATTCTCCTATATACAGCGTATCAGGATTTTCCAGGTTATTTATATGCATAAATGTTTTTGCATCTAATAAAGTATTCTCTACATCTTCATACTTTAGGTAAGCACTGAAGATCAATGTGAGAAGACTTTCTCCCGTTGTAAGAATCCTGGCCTCAATATTCCTGGACCACGGTAACCTACAGGTTACTTCAAGTTCCTGCAGTATGGATTCCAGATCTGATATTACATTATGGTTAACTGAATCCTGTGGGATTAGGTCCATAACCAGGTCATAATGCTTCTTCCTTATTTCATCGATCTTACCGGAATATCCTGTAACATAAGAATGTCTAACCATTTCTGATAATTCTACCAGCTGGTTTGTAACTCCAGACATGGCTGAGAGCACCAATAATTTACTACCCGGTTGGTTAAGAATTATCTCCTTTACATTTTTAATGCTTGAGGCAGATCCTACCGAAGTGCCACCAAATTTCAATACTTTCATCCTGCATTATTTAAGGATGCATAGATATTATTAAACAAGGCGGGGGCAAAAATTACTTCCTATTTTACATACATTTGTACAAAATGTTCAATATTTAACAATGAAGACGATAACCACCTGTGTACATGATATTATACGCCATCAACCTTTTCTTGATGATGCTATAGCCCGTGATATAGTTAATTTTAGCGGGCTTGCGGCCGATATTCAGCCTCAGGTTGAAAAGGAAATGCGGAAACCGGTTAAGCAGGGAAGTATAATTATGGCATTGAGACGTTACGCGCCCAGCAGGACCAAGGTAAATATGCAAAGTTTAAGAGAACTTGGTGATATAATCGTAAGATCGGGTATAACAGAATACACTTTTTTAAATTCAAAAACGATTATATCTAATAAGGCAAGACTTTTGGAAGCCGTAAAAGACCAAACCGGAGTGTACCTTAATTATTCCAGCAACTATCAGGAAAGCAATATTCTGGTTTCATCTTCTCTTACCAACCTGGTCGAAAAGTGTTTTAGGAGTGAAGTAAGAGTTTCTGTAAAAGATGAGCTATCCTCTATAACCATTGGCTTGCCCAAGAATAGTTCTCAAACGGTGGGATTGTATTTCTATATTTTTAAGCTATTGGCCTATGAAGGTATTCCTGTTTTTGAGATGATCTCTACTTCCAACTACTTTGCCTTATTCCTGGAAAAGGAATATATAAACAAGGCTTTTCTATTAATGAATGAGATCAAACAGTAATATTACCAGTAACCAAAATAAACTCCAAGCATCGCAATTGTCGCTACTATTCCTATAACAGCTATTGCAACATATATTATAGTGTTATTAATTCTTCTAGACGTTAATAGATGCTCAATGTCAGACTTCGATTCCAGATCATTTTGAGGTTGCATAATTTTGATGGTTAGTTTTGAAAACGTTATTGAATATACTAAAAATCAAATATTTAAGATAATTTCACATTAAAATTATCATAACAGGCTGGGTATATTGATTCAGGGAAGATAAATTTAGTACCCTAAAATTAACCATATGAAAAGTATTATAAGAGCCATCCTGGCCGGATGGGGCGCCAAGAAAATTGGTGGCGGTTGCGGTTGTATAGGAATTGTCGTGGTATTTATTATACTCTGGATCCTTCTAGGTTACCTGGGGCTTGGTTAAATTTAATTATAATCCTTTACCAGGTTGGTCCACTCCATGGTTTTAAGGGTCCTTATAAGAATAGGATCAATTCGTTTAAGTAATTGAGAGCCTTTTGGAAAGGCATAACTGTAATAATCTTTTTTAAGGCTTTGGTCCAGGATCTCCAGGTCATCTGAGAGACCCATCCTATCTATTTCGTATTTTAATATAGGCTCATCATAAATAAAAAGGTTCGTTTTTTCATTTTTTACCGCTTCCAGGCCTTCATGACCATTATTTACAAACTGAGATTCAATATCATAAAGATTTAATAACTCCTGGGAGCTGGAACTTTTTACCGTCGCTACATCAAATCTTTCAAGATCCTGGATACTGGTAATTTCTTCGTTTATACTTTTCACTGTCAAGGAAGAGGCAATCCCTGCGGTGAAACTTGAAATTATGATCACGGCCATGAACATCCATATCAACCCAATGATCCTTCCTCCCGTGGTTTTGGGTGCCTTATCCCCATATCCTACAGTTGTCATGGTGACAGCACTACACCAGAACCCTTGCATGATACCTTTAACGTTTCCGCCAAATTCTTCAGGATTCCTCTTTCTTTCGAATATCCATACCAAAACTCCAAAGACCAAAATCACCAGCAAAAGCAGCCCGATTACAGAGAAAAAATCCCAACTAAAGAAATTCTGAAGATGTTTTAAGGTGGCAGACTCTCGTCTTTTTACCACGCTGGTATGAGAAATAAAATAAGGTTGAGAAAAATCCATCCTCATCATTCTGTTATCGGTAACCGTAATAGGGTTAACACTGAAGTCTACTTCTCCTTTTTCAATTCCATTCAGCAAGCTTTCAAGATTGCTGTATTCCTTAAATTCATAAGGGGCCTGCAGTTTCTCGTTCACCATTTTCCATGAGTTTATGCTTAAGCCGGCATAACCCTGAGGCCGCTTTTCCACGAACGGCGGAGTTTCTGTTATCCCTATAATAAGCTTCTTGTTGTATAAAAGAGAGTCAGCTTTCTGGGCATTACCGGAAAAGATACCGGTAAATAAAATTATGAAGATAGAGAACAGGCGTAAAAAGGGCATTTCTTTTATTTTAAGATTCGAAGATACTAAAGTTCGAAAAATGAATTTACTCCGTAATGGAGTCTTTATAATATAGATATGAAATATTTATTTTTTTTCTACCAAACTTTTTTGCCTTCCTCACATTCTTGCCCATATAAATATCAATGCGATTACGCCATCTATAATGCATTTTATCCTTAACAAGGTAGGTACCTTTAAACCCTTCTATTTTAATTCTAGAATTATGAGTTAGTCCTAATTTTAAAAGGTCCCTGGAAACAGCCACCGCTTTTATACCTGGTCTTAGCGTATCTCCCC
>JAHELO010000202.1 GCA_024644145.1 Christiangramia sp. | reverse complement strand
GTTAATGGAAACCTTAACATTGCGGCCGTCTCGTGGCTTAATCATGATCTCTTCGTTCACAACTTTCCCGGTATGCAGAGCCTTTAAAAGTGGTATTTCAGAAGGTTTTAAAGCTTCTGTCCCATCAATATTGTACAGGCCGTAATATTCAGCAAGTTTTTCTTCCGGGATGGGTTTGGCAGGTAATCCGTGCAAGTCCTTAGTGGCTTTATTAAAGAGGGTTAATTTGGCATTTTTATCACAGGCAACGATTCCCACGTTTATACTTTCAAGTACCGTGGCCATCAACTGCTGCTTTTCAAAATTTAATTTTTCAGCTTCCTTTAAGCGTGTGATATCTGAGGTATGCATAATAATACCCCCAATTTCATTATCGTTGGTATACCAGGGCCGAACTTCCCAGCTCATCCATTGCTCGGTGCCATCTTCCCATATATAGCAATCTTCATCTTTGCTATGAACTTCTCCCTGTAAACATTTTTGGTGGATGTCCCTCCATTCCTCTGATATGTTCGGAAACAATTCATAATGACTTTTGCCTATAAAATTATCATCATCAATATGATAGTCATCCTGCCATTTTTGGGAGGCTGCGACATATCTCATATTATTATCGAACATGGCAATAGCAGTAGGAGCCTGGTCTATAAAAAGTTTTTTAACCTCTAGCCGGTTCTTTTCCTCTGTTATATCTACATGAAAACCGGTCATCCATTCAGGTTCTCCATCTTTGGTCCAGCTAACAACTTTCCCTTTATCTCTTACCCAGATCCATTTGCCGTTCTTATGCTTAACTCTTGAATCTGTAATATAATAATCGGTTTCTCCCTTAAAATGCTTTTGAAGAGCCTCATTGCACCTTTTCTGATCCTGCGGGTGCGCAATTAATTTCCAAGTTTCTACCGAGGTTGGCTGGAGTTCCTGCAGATCATAGCCAATTACATCTGCCCACTGGTCGCTAAAGATCGTTTCTCCGGTTTGTACATTCCATTGCCAGGTTGCAAGTTCAGTGCCTTCAATAATCTTTTTATAACGATTGATCTTTCGCAGGAGCTTAATCTTAACCTCCGGGAGAGGTTCGATTTGGTGAAAAGCAAAAACACTTATGCTTGAACCATTTACTTCTGCACTGAGCACCTCACAATGCATATGGAGTTTAAAACCTTGTTTATGCTTAAGATGAATTTGTTGCTTACCTTTTTTAAGGTCTTTGAGAAATTTAATATTCTCTTTGTCCAGAAATTCAGATGTATTTTCTTCCTGGTCCAGGTTTGCCTTATTATAGCCCAGGACTGAAGATAATTTTGGATTTAACCAGATCTTTTCAGGATTTTCAGGATCTATAATGAAGAAACCATCTATGGCTCTTAACTGGGTGAATTCAAAAACAGATTGATTTTCCCGAAGCACCGAGAAAAGTTTGTCCACAACGTTATTCATTGCTAATAGAGAGGTTAATTATAGATTTGGGCATCTAATTTCCTGCAAGTAAGTTGAATTATAATTAAAAAACAATTAAAAAGATTTCAACGGTTTAAAGAAATATGTCTTTACAACAATAGAAAAAAGGTTAGCTTCTTTTTAAGTAATGCTTAATAGGGGTTTATTTAAATTTGCTAAATACCTGCAAGCCTGTACTACAGTTGCCGAAAATTCTAATGAGGTAACTTATTCTGAAGTTTTTTTAAGGATTTTCAGATTATTATCATAGCTGGAAAAAATGATCCTGTCTCCAACCGATTCCACTTTTATACTCTCTTTGGGCGGTACATAGTTCATTTTTGGAAGACTGAGTTTTATTTCCCATTCATCATTGGTTTTTACGACTTCATAAGCATTCTGAGTTATATGAACTGAAATGCTGTTATCTGCCATCTCCACATTCTCCAGGGAGGCTGTTACCCATTCTTTTGGCATTTGGGGTTTTATATTTACCACTTTTTTTGATGCATGGGGTTGTATTCCGAAGAACTGTTGAACAATTGGTACAGCAAAACTATAGAGGTTCCACGCCTGGGTGATCATTCCATAATCTGGGGAGACTTCATACATACTTCCCGGAAAGGCATAACTGAAGGAGCGACTCATTCTTTTTAGATATTCCAGGGCTTTATCCGGGTTTCCATAATTATTTTCAGCAATTACCTGAACCCCGGTTGGCAGGGTCATTACCGCCCCTGTATAGGTAAAGACTTTACCGCCTTTAAAGCTCTCCTCCTGAGATATGGAAGATTCATCCCGGTCTATACCCGTAACAAATACTCCAAACGGATTTGTATATTTTTCAGCAGTTTTAAGAGCGATCCTGGCTTTAGCACTGTCGGCAATATTCATCTCCATTGGTGTGTTCACCACCCAGTTATGATGTATTACAAATGGGCGGGGCTTATCTGAGGGATTATTGATTATATATTGCTTTATGCTTTTTAATTCCTGTACAGACCAGGCTTTTTTTAAAGTATCTGCCCTTATAATTGCGTCTTCAATTAATCTCAGTGCCTGTTTATCTGTACCAATAAAATCTGCATAAGATCCAAATTCCTCAGACCAGAATTCAGTATTAATCTTAGTCTTTAAGGAATCAGCCAGGCGCTGGTATTGTTCCAGAAGGGCTCTTTCGCCCAATTCTCCAGCCATAAGGGCTGCATCATCAAAAGCTTTTTGTGTATAAACGGCTACGTCTATCATTTCACTATCCATCCCGTGAATTTCCATCATGCCAAAGCCATCGGGGAATAAGTTATTATTAGAATCATTTTTTGCAAGAAGCCACTCCAGGCCTTTTTTTATGGTAGGAAAATACTTTTTTAAAAATTCAAGGTCGCCATTCCACTTATAGACTTCCCAGATAAGAGAGGCAAATTGAGGAGTTTCATTAATATTCCCATCATTAAAAACTGCTCCATTGGTCGACATTTCGTGAATAATTTTTCCGTTTCCGTTCACGGCCATAGACACACTATCCAGAAGTTGAATAGTAGCATATACTGGTTCATCCTGGCCTACGGCCATGTAACCTTTTAAAGCATATTCGCTGTCCACACCAAACCACCATGGATAATCGGGGATACCTGCAGTAACTCCCTTGCCAATTTCAGGTACTTCCTGTACCAGCCAGGTCGCATTATATTTAAGCCATTCAAATGTTTGTTGTAAGTGTTTATCTGGGATGGTTAATTTAGATTTATTCTGAAGAGCTCTGTACCTAGAATTTTTTTCAGCTATTTCCTTTTTCAAATTATTTTGAATAGACCGGAAGTTTGTGATCGCCTCATAGGAAGACCGGTGGGAGCTGCCAAAGGAAAAGGTAATAACCTCAGTTTCGCCAGGACCTATTACCAGATCGTACCCCAGTAAACTTCCCACACCAATTCCCTGGTATGGGGATAAAATATTCTGGTTTCTATTAGATCTTCGGTCTGCATTATAAACCACAAACCAGGGATTTATACTGTCTTTGATGAGAAAATAGTCTTCATTGGTATTGTAAAGTGTTTCATCTTTGTAATCTACCATATTGGTCCTTTCCCCAAGCCAGGTGGGCCGTAAATCTGAAAACGCCTTAAAGTTTAATTGCAGATTTTTCGTTTCTGAGCTGGTATTTTTAATTAAATACTGCATGGCCATTCCGGCAAAATCATCTGCTACGAATTGCCACCTTTCTATATCCAGACTTTTTTCTGCAAAATGGTATGTATGCATGCTGGCGGTAGGGAAATTTGTGAAGGAAGTGGCATTTTTGAGAGAAAGGGTATCTGTCTCTGAAATAATTAGAGCTTCTAAACCATCGAATAATTTTATGGGGTGCTGCCAAACGCCTCCCATTTCTCCGGGGATATGCCAGCCTAATTCGGGAAAATCCCCGTTCTGATGGCCAACAATGTACAACCGGTTTCCGGCCTCTACAAAAGCAGAATTAAGGTAAGCATCCTTGCCTGCGATAGAAGGGTAATCAGTCAACATTTCCTGAATTAAAGGAGTGGAGGGCTGGCATAATGCGGCAGTAAAATTTAATAGGAGTAAAGCCAGAATTAATGTCTTCAGATTATTAATCTTCATCTATTGTAGTTAATTATTAATTATAGGAATAAGGCCTCTTAAACCCATATCCACCACCTTTTCACTATTTCCATTTCCTAGGTCCCATAATCCATTACCATTAGTGTCTTCCCATTCAAAACTCTTGTTTGTTGACAGGGACATAGTTACAATGCGATCTCTGGTTTCATTTCCAGTTATAGTCAAATTCTCCTGAAATTCTCCGGTAAC
>JAHELO010000001.1 GCA_024644145.1 Christiangramia sp. | reverse complement strand
GTAATAATCTTTTCATGTTTACTTGTGTTGTGTTAAGTAGTTTAAAAAATTTGTGCAAAAGTAATGTTTCTTAGGTATTTATAATATTAATTTTTAGAGTTATTTACTTTCCTGTTGAAAACACGTATGTGTCTGGGATAGCGTCTACTATCAATTGAAAGGATGCCCGTTAAATAGTTGTATTGAGTTAATTGATGATTAATCCTGCCGGGTTTTTGTCATTTTTTGTAGTTGCTGGAATCAATTAGTTACAGAAATCACCCTGTTTTAAATCAATGTTGTTAATTGCCAGGATCTTGCCTGAATGAAATTAATATAGAACAGGTTTTTATAAATGCGGCCGTGGCTTGAAATCTTGTAATTCTCAGGAGAATGATATCTTTAAAGGAAAAAATGAGTTTCAGTAAACTATTTCAATTTTTAAACGACCTGAACCAGAACAATAATAAGGAGTGGATGGACCGGCACAGGAAAGAGTATCAGGCCGTACGGGATTTTTATATAAATTGGTTGAATGAACTGGATATTAAACTTGCCAGGATAGATCCAGAATATACGCCTACTCCGGGAAAACAGGCGATAAACCGGATTAATAATAACCTGATGTTCCATCCGGAAAAGCCTGTGTATAAAGATCACTTCGGGGCTGGACTGGATAAGGAAAAGGGAAGGGGGGATTATTATATCCATATAGGGATTAATGAAAACCTGGTGGCCGGCGGTTTTTATAAGCCCAAAAAAGACATACTAGATAGTATAAGGGCGGCCATAGATTATAATGGTGATGAATTGAAAAAGATATTGAATAGAAAATCGTTCAGGGAAACCTTTGGGGGACTTATAGAAGAAGAAAAATTGAAAACGGCTCCAAAAGGTTATTCTAATGAACATAAGCATATTGAGCTGTTAAGAAATAAAACATTTGCGGTCATGCATCCCTTCATTCAAAAGGAGGTGCTCAGGGATGATTTTCAGGACCGGTTAGTGAAAATATATAAGGAGATGTTACCTTTCAGGAAATATCTAAATCACGCGGTTACCGTTTAAAACTAATAATATGGAATTAAAATCGTACATCAGGAATATCCCCGATTTCCCTACGAAGGGAGTAAATTATAAAGATATCACTCCACTGTTGCTGGACCCGGATGCAATGAGTCTTGCCGTTAAATTGTTTATGAAACAACTGCCGCATACCAATATAGATAAAGTGGTTGGCATTGAATCACGGGGCTTCTTTTTTGCCACGCTTTTAGCTGAGAGATTAAATGCTGGCTTTATTCCTGTGCGTAAACCCGGTAAATTACCCCATAGCACTCACGCAGAAGATTATGACCTGGAATATGGGAGTGATACGCTTGAGATTCATGAAGACGCTATAAAAAGAGGGGAAAAAGTGTTGCTTCACGATGATGTACTGGCAACTGGAGGGACTGCTGAAGCTACCTGTAGATTGATTGAAAGATGTGGTGGAGAGATCGTACAGTGTAATTTTCTGGTGGAGCTGGAGTTTTTAAAAGGTGCGGAAAAAATAAAGCAATACGGAGTTTCTTCTTTAATACGATATTCCTAATCCAACGCGTTTTTGGTCACCCAAAGTCTCCAGCCTATAATTGCCATCTGGATTTTACTGGCCTTCTGAAGATCCAGTCTTTTTTTTGAATAACTGGGTAACATCTTTTTATTAAGCTTCGCTATAGCTTTGAAAATATGTTTTTTCATATGTTGGAAGTAGTTTTCTCAAAGATAGAATTTTTATAAAATTCTGAATTTTTTGGTAATAAGGCTCAAAACCATGGTCCTGATCTTTCTCCTTTTTAAGGCTTTTCTTATATCTTCGCCAAAATTTGTTTTATGAGCATTTTATATCTACTCATTGGCTTTGTATTACTTGTGATAGGAGGGGAGTTTCTGGTGAGATCTTCAGTAGCGCTTTCGCTTAAACTGAATATCTCCAGGATGGTAATTGGCCTTACCGTAGTATCATTTGCCACATCTGCTCCTGAGCTTCTGGTGAGCCTTCAGGCAGCTATCGATGGTTTTTCGGATATTTCACTAGGGAATGTTATTGGATCCAACATTGCAAATATTGGTCTCGTTCTTGGCTTAACCGCAATGGTTTCCCCATTAATGGTAGACAGAGACTTTTACCGCATCAACTGGCCGGTAATGATGGTTTTTTCTATTGTGCTCTATTTTTTCCTTCAGAGCAATAATACTTTAACGCGAATTGAAGGAGGGGCGTTGCTCTTAGGCCTTGTGGGTTATTTATTTTTATTAATCAAAAGATCTCGTAGAAAGGATAAAGTAATTGCAGAAGAGGTTGATGTGTCCTTACGGGAGGTTCGAGGTTTTAAAATGACTATCTGGCTGTTAATTGGGATCTTCGCCCTTTGGGGAGGTTCAGAACTTCTGGTTATGGGTGCGGTAGATCTTGCTACCCAGCTGGGGATAAGTGAACGGGTGGTCTCTGTGACGGTAATTGCGGTAGGAACCAGCGTACCGGAGCTTGCTGCTTCGCTAATAGCTGCTATTAAAAAGGAAAAAGCGATCTCACTGGGGAACCTGATAGGTTCTAATATATTCAATATAGCTTCGGTACTGGGGTTAACAGCTATTATAAATCCTATCGTAGTACAATCTTCAGAAATATTGAGCAGTGATATGATCTGGATGCTGTGTATAGCTTTCGTATTACTTCCTATGCTTTTAATCCCGAAATTTTCAGAAATGGGGAGGAAAGAAGGATTCATCCTGTTGGCGGGCTATTCAACCTTTATAATTCTTACCATTATATAAAAAAGCCACCTGTAAGGGTGGCTCTTTCATCTTTTTCATAGAATAATATTTTGCGAATTAGGCATTTACCGGGACCGCCGCAGTTTGTACTGTTTTTATGATTCTCGCTGCTACTTTATAAGGATCGGCATTGGAGGCAGGACGGCGATCTTCGAGCCAGCCCTTGTAACCCTTTTCTACTGTGATTATAGGAATTCTAATAGAGGCACCCCTGTCTGAAACTCCATAACTGAAATCGTTGATGGAGGCAGTCTCATGAAGCCCGGTTAATCTCTCATCGTTATATTCGCCATATACAGCTATATGCTCTTTAGTTACCGGCCTGAAAGCTTCGCATACCTCATCATATATTTCTTTTGAACCGGCGGTTCTAAGTAAAGTATTTGAAAAATTACAATGCATTCCAGATCCATTCCAATCACCTTTTACAGGTTTTGGGTGGTACTCGATATAATACCCGAAATCTTCACTAAGGCGGTCTAATAAGTAGCGGGCAACCCAAACTTCGTCACCTGCTTTTTTACCTCCTTTGGCAAAAACCTGAAATTCCCATTGTCCACTGGCAACTTCCTGATTAATCCCCTCGAAATTGATCCCTGCCTCCAGGCATAGGTCGGCATGTTTTTCGACCAGTTTCCTGCCGTGTGTATTTCTTCCGCCCACAGAGCAATAATACATCCCCTGCGGACCCGGGTATCCGCCCATAGGGAAGCCAAGAGGCAATTGAGTCTTTGTGTCCATTATAAAATATTCCTGCTCGAACCCAAACCAAAAATCATCATCTTCGTCATCTATGGTCGCTCTGGAATTCGACTTGTGGGGAGTGCCGTCTGGATTTAACACTTCAGACATTACTAAATAACCGTTTTTGCGTGCAGGATCGGGATAGATCGCTACCGGTTTAAGAAGACAATCTGAGGATCCTCCTTCAGCCTGTTTAGTGGATGATCCGTCAAAAGACCAGACAGGGCAATCTTCCAGCTTTCCGCTAAAATTATCCTCAATTTTGGTCTTGCTTCGCATATTCTGGGTGGGATAATATCCATCAAGCCAGATGTACTCAAGTTTTGCCTTAGTGCTCATAATAGTGATTGTTTAAATTACTGACTAAAGGCTCAAAATTATTAATTAAATCTTAAACCCCTTTCATGGCAGGGTGTCAAAAATCAAATTCATGTTAATTTTTATTTAAACCCTATTTTTTGAGGGGGTAAATTTAAGATTTAGCATTTTTTAAGGTTTTAATATTGAATTTTTCAATAGTTAAATCCTATATTCGCAACTTCAAGTCGCATAATCGGTTGATTTTCGGCTTATAAGTATTATAATTTCTGAATAGAAACACCACAAAACTTAAATATTAAATATGTCAACTTTACGATTTCAAGCTTTAAAAGAAACTTTAAACCGAAAGGCTGTGAAGGTCCAGGAGCCCGCCAGAAGGTCTGAAATTTTTGCCACTAACGTTTTTAACGAAACGGTGATGAGGCAATTCCTTACCAAAGAGGCTTTTGAAAATGTGATCGAAGCCATGCGCAAAGGGAAAAAGATAGACCGTAATGTAGCCGATCATATTTCTACGGGAATGAAAGAATGGGCCATTGCAAAGGGGGTAACTCACTATACGCACTGGTTTCAACCATTAACAGGTGCCACTGCAGAAAAGCATGATTCTTTCTTTGAACCACTTGGTGAAGGCCTGGCAATCGAAAAGTTTGGCGGCGGTCAGTTAGTGCAGCAGGAACCTGATGCTTCCAGTTTCCCAAGTGGAGGAATTCGAAATACTTTTGAAGCTCGAGGATATACAGCATGGGATCCAACATCTCCGGCGTTTATCTGGGGTACTACACTTTGTATCCCTACCGTATTTGTTTCTTATACAGGAGAGGCATTAGATAATAAAACACCTTTGCTTAGAGCTTTACAGGCTGTAGATAACGCTGCTACAGATGTGGCAAAATATTTTGATAAAAACGTAAAGAAAGTAAATGCCACCCTTGGTTGGGAGCAGGAATATTTTCTTATAGACTCTGCTCTGGTTGCTTCCAGACCAGATATTACCCTTACGGGAAGAACACTCTTAGGTCATTCGCCTGCAAAAGGACAGCAATTAGATGACCACTACTTTGGCTCTATCCCCTCCAGAGCAATCTCTTTTATGATGGATCTGGAAATAGAATGTATGAAACTGGGAATTCCTGTGAAGACCCGTCATAATGAGGTGGCTCCAAATCAATTCGAGCTGGCACCTATTTTTGAAGAAGCCAACCTGGCAGTAGACCATAATTCACTTATTATGGATGTGATGAAAAAGGTTGGAGAAAGACATAATCTTGCAGTACTAATGCATGAGAAGCCTTTCGCCGGTATCAACGGAAGTGGAAAACATAACAACTGGTCTCTGGCCACAGATACCGGGACAAACTTACTATCTCCGGGTTCAACACCTATGAAGAACTTACAGTTCCTTACTTTCTTTGTGAACACAATTAAAGCAGTGTACGATCATGAAGAGTTATTGAGAGCGGCAATTGCCAGTGCTTCCAATGATCACCGTTTAGGGGCAAATGAAGCGCCACCGGCGATTATTTCAGTATTTATTGGTTCTCAATTAACCAAAGTTCTGGATGAGCTTGAAAAAGTTACCGATGGGAAACTTTCTCCTCAGGAAAAAACCGATCTTAAATTAAATGTAGTAGGAAAGATACCGGAAATCCTTTTAGATAATACAGATAGAAACCGTACCTCTTCTTTTGCATTTACCGGAAATAAATTTGAATTCCGTGCTGTAGGCTCGCTGGCGAATTGTGCAAATGCAATGACTGTCATAAACAGTATCATGGCCAAGCAATTGAAGGAATTCAAAGTGGAAGTAGATAAGCTTATCAAGGATAAGAAAATGAAGAAGGATGATGCGATTTTTAACATCCTGAGAGAATACATCAAAAAATCGAAAAAGATCCGTTTTGAAGGTGATGGCTACGGAGAAGCATGGGAAAAAGAAGCTAAAAAACGTGGACTGAGTAATAACAGGACAACTCCTCAGGCGTTAAAAGCTCAGGTTAGTAAAAGTACCATAAAGCTTTACGAGGATCTACAGGTAATGAACAAGGTAGAGATCGAAGCACGTCATGATATCGAACTTGAAGAGTATGCCATGAGGATACAGATAGAGGGACGAATTCTTGGGGATATTGCCAGAAATCACGTGATCCCGACCGCTATCCGTTATCAGAATATCCTTATCAAAAATGTTCGTGGCCTTAAAGAGATCTATGCTGAAGAGTATGCAAGACATGCGAAAGAGCAGCTTGAGATTATAGAAAGTATTTCTGCGCATATCGCAAGTATCAATTCTAACGTGAATGCTATGATCGAGGCCAGGAAAGTGGCTAACAAGATCGAAGATGTAGAGAAAAAGGCCTTTGCTTATTGTGATGATGTAAAGCCTTTCTTTGAAGAAATTAGATACCACTGTGATAAATTAGAATTACTGGTAGATGATGAATTGTGGCCATTGGCCAAATACAGAGAGTTGTTATTTACAAGATAACATTCTGTTAAACTAAATTCATTTACTTAAAGCCACGCTCCCTACGCGTGGCTTTTTTTATTTAAAGTCTGTATATAATTTATCAGAACTGTTTAAACTAATTATCTTTGAGGCCTCTAAGAAAAAATCATGAGTAAAGAAGTAAGCAAACGATACTCCGGTAGAGGTGTTTCAGCCGGCAAAGAGGATGTTCATAATGCTATAAAAAACGTAGATAAAGGGCTTTTTCCTAAAGCCTTTTGTAAGATCGTACCAGATCATCTTACGGGTAGTGAAGATCATTGCCTTATCATGCATGCAGATGGTGCTGGAACAAAATCGTCTTTAGCTTACATGTACTGGAAAGAAACCGGAGATATCTCTGTGTGGAAGGGGATTGCCCAGGATGCACTTATTATGAACATAGATGATCTGCTTTGTGTGGGTGCGACGGACAATATTCTTTTGTCTTCTACAATTGGCAGAAATAAGAACATGATCTCCGGGGAGGTGATTTCGGCCATTATTAATGGTACCGAAGAACTAATCGCTGAGCTAAAGGAGTTTGGCGTGGAGATTCATTCCACTGGAGGGGAAACGGCAGATGTTGGTGACCTCGTGCGTACGATCATTGTAGATTCTACCGTAACAGCCCGTATGCCGAAAGATAAAGTTATAGATAATGCTAATATCAAACCTGGAAATGTGATCGTAGGTCTGGCTTCCTTTGGGCAGGCCAGTTATGAAAAGGAATACAATGGAGGAATGGGAAGTAATGGGTTAACTTCAGCCCGGCATGACGTTTTCTCCAAAATCCTTGCTGAAAAATACCCGGAAAGTTATGACAATTCCATCCCCGAAGAGCTCGTTTATTCAGGTACTAAAAAATTAACTGACAGCATTGAGAATAGTCCGGTAGACGCAGGAAAACTGGTGCTTTCACCCACCCGAACTTATGCGCCGGTGATAAAAAAGATTTTAGAAGAGGTAGGAAGTGAAAAAATTGATGGGATGGTACATTGTAGTGGAGGAGCACAAACCAAGATCCTTCATTTCATAGACAAAAACCACATCATCAAGGATGATCTTTTTAATACTCCACCGTTGTTTAAACTCATTCAGGAGGAAAGCGGGACAGATTGGAAAGAGATGTACCAGGTCTTTAATATGGGGCATCGTATGGAATTGTATGTGGATGAAAGCCTTGCTACTAAGATCATCGAAATTTCAGGATCCTTTAATGTAGATGCTAAAATAATTGGGAGAGTAGAAGCTTCAAAGAATAAAAAACTTACTATTAAAAGTGAGCATGGGACTTATGAATATAAATAGTTCTGAAATTAATGCTGAAGACGTTTGCCCCACTATAATACTGAAAATAGATCCCTAATTAAAAATTAGCTAAAAGCTAAATATTCAAATGAAATTCTGGTTTACCCTACTAATGAGTCTACTCATTATAGCCAATTTTTCGGCCATTTATTATTTAGATAATCATACAGACCGGTGGTTTAGATTTGCATCTACCCTCATCGTTCTTTTTATTTATATTTCAAAATATTTACAGAGTAAACGCCTGTTGTGGATCGTTATTCTATTTACGTTGTGTGACTTTTTTCTTATTTATTATGAAATACCTTTCTTAAAAAATTCTGTGTATGTCTCAAGAATACTGGCCTATTTATTATTGATCCAGGTAATAGTACCGTCATTATCCAAACTCAAATTGAACCTAATTACGTTATCCATAGCAGTATTCACTATTGTTATTGACCTTTACCTCATTAACGAGATGGCTGAATCATTACCTGCCTCAGACCAAAATTTCATTTTCCTGGTGTTGTTTTACCTTCTTGGGATAATTTCACTGGTATTAGGTGCAACCTGTCTTTCTTACTTAAACAGGTATTCTGATAAAAAAGCATTTTTCCTGGTTGTGGTTTCATTCGGATTTATCCTGTCTGATATTTTCTATTATAACGCGTATTATTTGGGATTTCAGGAATTCTTTTATCTGGACAGACTAACTAATATTACAGGACTTGGCGCCTTGGTCCTATACTCCCGGGAAAAGATTAAAAGTATCAGTGAAATTGAAGTAGCTTAGTTGTTTTGCTTTAAATATGACAAATCATCCTGTTATAATTAATTTTCTCGCTCCCCCGTCCCCGGTAAGATCTCTTATCTGATAGAAGATAATACAGCAATAAAAATACCTGTTCACAACAAGGAGAAAATAGCCTGTGAATACCTAAAGCAAGGCCAGAATATCTTAAAATAAAGCCATTGCAGCTTTCTCTGAATTTTCACACAAATTATCGTAAATTTGCTATCCTAAATTCAGTAGTATTATATGATTGAGAGACTTAATATCGTAAAGCAACGGTTTGATGAGGTGAACGATTTGATTATTCAGCCGGATGTAATTTCAGACCAGAAGCGATATATTGAATTAAATAAAGAATACAAAGACCTTAGGGCTTTGATGGACGAGCGGGAGAAGTATATAAGCCTGACCGAGAATATTAAAGAAGCCGAGGAGATCATTGCAGATGGCAGTGATGCCGAGATGACCGAAATGGCGAAGCTCCAGTTAGAGGAAGCTAAATCACAGCTGCCCGAACTTGAAGATAAGATAAGGATGATGCTTATCCCTAAAGATCCTGAAGACGGTAAAAATGTGGTGATGGAAATTCGTGCAGGTACCGGTGGGGATGAAGCCAGTATTTTCGCGGGCGATCTTTACCGTATGTATACCAAATATGTGGAATCCAGAGGCTGGAGCCATAATATCGTAGATTTTAGTGAAGGTACCAGTGGAGGTTTTAAAGAGATGATCTTTGAAATTTCCGGTGAAGATGTGTATGGTACTATGAAATTTGAGGCCGGTGTACACCGTGTTCAAAGAGTTCCGCAAACCGAGACTCAGGGACGGGTTCATACCTCGGCGGCTACGGTAATGGTTCTTCCTGAGGCCGAAGAATTTGATGTGGAGATCGATCCTAAAGAGGTAAGAATAGATTACTTCTGTTCTTCAGGACCTGGAGGTCAGTCGGTGAATACCACTTATTCTGCCGTGAGGCTAACTCACGAGCCTACAGGTTTGGTTGCTCAATGTCAGGATCAGAAATCACAACATAAGAATAAAGAAAAGGCCTTTCGTGTATTAAGGTCCAGGTTATATGAAATGGAGCTGGCCAAGAAAATGGAAGCCGATGCTGCAAAACGAAATTCCATGGTTTCCAGTGGAGACCGTAGTGCGAAGATCAGAACCTACAATTATGCACAAAGCCGTGTGACCGATCATAGGATAAACCTCACCCTGTATGATCTTTCCAATATAATTAATGGTGATATTCAAAAGATCATCGATGAGCTGCAGTTAGCAGAAAACACAGAAAAACTTAAGGAAAATTCAGATATTCTATAAACAGAAGTAAGAGTGTATTCAATTGAAATGTGAAAATTTTTAATTGAATACACATTTTAAATTCTGACCGATATTTGAGAACAGATAATAAAAAGAATGACAACACAGGAACTGACAGAACAGATCTTTAAAAAGAAATCATTTTTATGTGTGGGATTGGATACCGATCTGGAGAAGATCCCAACATATTTATTATCTGAAAAAGATCCGGTTTTCAGTTTCAATAAAGCTATCATAGATGCAACTCATGAATTCTGTGTAGCTTATAAGCCTAATATTGCCTTTTATGAGGCTCTGGGTGTTGATGGCTGGAAAGCCCTGAAAAAAACCATAGATTACTTGCATTCTGAATATCCAGAACTATATACCATCGCCGATGCCAAACGCGGGGATATAGGGAATACTTCAAGAATGTACGCAAAGGCCTTTTTCGAAGATCTTGGTTTCGATTCCATTACCGTAGCACCTTATATGGGAAAGGATTCTGTAGAGCCTTTCCTGGAATTTGAAAATAAACATACCATCTTACTGGCCTTAACTTCCAACGAAGGAGCCTTCGATTTTCAAACGCTTAGAACCAATGGGGAAGACCTCTACAAGAAAGTAATCGAAACCTCAAAGGGGTGGAATAATGCTGAAAATTTGATGTATGTGGTAGGAGCTACCAAGGCTGAATATCTTGCTGATATAAGAAAGATCATTCCAGATAATTTTTTGCTGGTGCCCGGAGTTGGAGCTCAGGGCGGAAATCTGGAAGAGGTATGCAAATATGGGATGACCAAAAATGTAGGTCTGCTGGTTAATTCTTCCCGTAAGATCATTTATGCTTCAGACTCTTCAAATTTTGCAGAAATAGCCGGAGCTAAAGCTGAAGCTATGCAAAACCAGATGGCTGAGGAGCTGGAAAAACTATAAGCAGGCATGATGGAAATTCAGGATCATTTAGGTAGAACCATTAGCCTGAAAAAAGTGCCAGAAAGAATTGTTTCGCTTGTCCCCAGCCAGACTGAACTTCTAGCAGATCTTGGCCTTGAAAAATCTATTGTTGGTATTACCCGTTTTTGTGTGCATCCTCAGAATTTAAGGAGTACCAAAACGAGTGTGGGTGGTACTAAAAAAGTAAAGATTCAGAAAATTAAGGACTTACGTCCAGATATCATACTTTGTAATAAGGAAGAAAATACCAGGGAAATGGTAGAGGAGTTGGAAAAGATCGCTCCGGTGCATGTATCTGATGTGGCTACACTAGAAGATGCATTTGAAATGATGAAGCAGTATGGTGAAATTTTTAACTGTACTGAACTTTCTAACACCATGATATCTGCAATAAAAAAGAAGGTCACTCAGCTAAAGATCCTGGTTGATAGAAAAGCTGTTAAAAAAGTGGCATATTTTATCTGGAAAGATCCATTAATGGTTGCAGGCCAGGGCACCTTTATCAATGAGATGCTTAAATTAAATAATTTTTACAATGTTTTTTCTGAAAGCAGGTATCCTGAGACTACCGAAGAAGAGATTTTAAAACGGTATCCAGAGCTTTGCCTGTTATCTTCAGAACCTTATCCGTTTAAGGAAAAACACAGGGAAGACTTTGGCCATTTGGCCGGGGAAGTGCGAATTGTGAATGGAGAATATTTCAGTTGGTATGGCAGCCGGTTATTGGAGGCTCTAGAGTATTTCAAGCAGTTTCACTCTTAGTTTCGATCAGGTCGCAGTTCATTCTTTTTAATTCAGCCATTATCTTTTTGGCTCTTTGATTTATCTGATCACTCTTTTTCTTATCTATAAGGGCCAGCTTATAAGCTCGCTGCATTAACCGGGAATATTTTTCACAAAGTAACTCCTCCTTAGATTTATTCTCAAAAATTCTAAACATAGCAATTTTAAATCTTATCTTCTTCATTAATCAGTTCTACATCTCACAAAGCTAACATCCTGTACCATTAGAGAGTGATAATGTGTAGTTAAGTTTGTTTTAAAATAATGGCAAAAGCCGGGTCAATTTGTTAAAATGATGTCCTTCCCAGAAGTGGCTTATCTGTCTTGAAGGGCAAATACCCTTTTTAATAGATCTGTAGTTCTTGCCGAAAACGTATTCCGAATTTCCTTTTCTTCTTTCGCTATCATTACATATACTCCATCCAGAGCTTCATTGGTAACATAATCTGGCAGGTCGGGATTTACGTTGGATGTTATAGGTAGTGAATTATACTTCTGGATGATCTCTTTCCATACCTGAGTAGCTCCAACCTTATCAAGGGAATTGGAAATGATAGGGTTAAATCTGTTATAAAGTTCCTTTTCGGTTCTGTTGGAAAGATAAAGTGTTGCCGCATTTTCCCCGCCTAAAAGAATATTCCGCGCATCTGAAAATGTGATGCCTTTTACCGCATCTGTAAATACAGGGATGGCTTCGCTTACTGCATCTTCTGCGGCCCTATTCAAAACCTTTAAGCCTTCGTCTGCCAGAGCATCCAGGCCAACATCTCTAAGAGTCTTATCTACTTTTTGCAATTCAGGAGGAAGACCAATTCTCACAAGTTCATTGCTAAAATAACCATCTTTCTGGGCCAGACTGGTAACCTCCTTATCTATACCAAATTCCAGCGCCTGTTTCAAGCCAGAACTTATTTCAGCATCGGTGACTCCCTGGGGAAACTGGGAAGCAATTGTTTGTAATTCAGCACACGAAGAACAGATGAGGATACCAATAACAGCAAATAATTTTTTCATTTTTAAGGTCTTTTTGTAAATATAAATTCTCAGGTAATAAGTCTACTCTCATAAAAGTTATAATAATATTAAAACTACCCGCCGTTTCGATTTACTATATTCTCAGAAGGTAGTAGCTATGGTATATTTATACTTCAGGACGGAGGGAAAAATTTTTAAGGAAAAGAATATTCGAGTAATTAGACTAAAGATGAATTTGTGAGTAATTCACCTGCACATTTAACCTTATTTAATAAGTGCTGCTGTAAATTTATACTATCATTAAAGAAGCCTGAAAAAATTTACAATTTTCGTAAATTGCGGCTCCAAAAATCCCTAAGTATTAAAAATGGAACAACAAACTCCTTATAAACCTGAAAATAAAATTAGAATTGTTACTGCAGCATCACTTTTTGATGGTCATGATGCGGCAATAAATATAATGCGCCGAATTATCCAGGCTACGGGTGTTGAGGTGATACACCTTGGGCATGACCGTAGTGTTGAAGAAGTGGTGAATTGTGCAATTCAGGAAGATGCTCAGGCTATTGCGATGACCTCCTACCAGGGCGGGCATACCGAATATTTCAAATATATGTACGACCTGCTTAATAAAAAAGGGGCAGGACATATTAAGATCTTTGGCGGTGGAGGCGGAGTAATTCTGCCAGACGAAATTAAAGAGTTAATGGATTACGGGATAGACAGGATCTATTCTCCAGATGATGGTAGAGAGATGGGCTTGCAGGGAATGATCAATGATATGATCAAAAGAGTAGATAATGAAGTGCCTTGCCTGAAAGATGGAGATAATGTAATTGAAAATTTAAAGAATAAAAATGTAAATACCATTTCGAGGCTTATTTCCCTGGCCGAAAACAGACATGAAGAATTCGATAAGTTTTTTGACAAGGGATCTTTCGAGGTACAGGATGTACCTGTTCTTGGAATTACCGGTACTGGTGGTTCGGGAAAATCGAGCCTGGTAGATGAATTGGTACGAAGATTTTTAATGGATTTTCCTGAGAAGCATATCGGGATAATTTCCGTGGATCCTTCCAAGAAAAAGACTGGAGGAGCACTGTTGGGAGACAGGATTCGTATGAACTCAATCAATCATGAGCGGGTATATATGCGTTCCCTTGCAACAAGACAGGCCAACCTGGCATTGTCTAAACATGTGGCTGAAGCGGTAGACGTGTTAAAAGCTTCTGGGTATGATCTCATAATCCTGGAGACCTCCGGAATCGGGCAGAGTGACACCGAGATTCTAGATCATTCAGATGTGTCTCTATATGTGATGACTCCAGAATTTGGTGCTGCAACACAGCTGGAAAAGATCGATATGCTGGATTTTGCAGATCTGGTAGCGATCAACAAATTCGACAAGAGGGGAGCTCAGGATGCCTTAAGGGATGTTAAAAAGCAATATCAGCGTAATCACCAGTTATGGCATTCAGATGCTGAGACTCTGCCAGTATTTGGCACCATTGCCTCTCAGTTTAACGACCCGGGTATGAATACGCTCTATAAAAGGGTGATGGATGCGGTTGAGGAAAAGACAGGTTCAGGCCTAACTTCTACTTTCGAGATCTCAAAGGAGATGAGTGAGAAGATCTTTGTGATCCCGCCAAAACGTACAAGGTATCTATCTGAAATTGCTGAGAATAATAGAAGTTATGATGAGAAGGCCAGTGCACAGGTGGAAGTGGCTCAACGTTTATATGGAATTTACAAGACCATTCTAACAGTTGCCAATGTTTCTTCAAGTGCAGTTGAGACGGCTCATATCAATAAGAATGGTGTAGACCAGGAAGAGATCTATGAATTTGCAGATGATTCTCAACACGACTTTCTTAAACTTCTTTTCGCCGAATTTGATAAAATAAAAATGGATCTGGATCCTTACAACTGGGAAATGATTCTTGGTTGGCAGGATAAGGTTACTAAATACAGAGAGCCAGTTTATAGCTTTAAAGTGCGTGATAAGGAAATTAAGATAGATACGCATACTGAATCGCTATCGCATACACAGATCCCGAAGGTGGCACTACCAAAATATAAAGCCTGGGGAGATATTCTTCTCTGGCTTCTTCAGGAAAATGTACCAGGTGAATTCCCATATACAGCTGGATTATATCCTTTCAAAAGAACAGGTGAAGATCCTACAAGGATGTTTGCAGGAGAAGGCGGCCCTGAAAGAACAAACAGACGTTTTCATTATGTAAGCCAGGGACTTCCGGCTAAACGACTTTCTACAGCTTTTGATTCGGTGACCCTCTACGGAAATGATCCTGATCATCGTCCAGATATCTACGGAAAAATTGGAAATTCAGGGGTATCAATTTGTTGTCTCGATGATGCCAAAAAATTATATTCCGGTTTTGATCTTGCAGATGCAATGACGTCGGTTAGTATGACCATTAATGGACCGGCACCAATGTTGCTCGGCTTTTTTATGAATGCTGCCATAGATCAGAACTGTGAGAAGTATATCAAAGAGAATGGTCTTGAAGATAAGGTTGAAGCGAAGCTTAAAGAACTATATGACGATAATGATATAGAACGTCCTCAATACCGCGGTGAATTACCAGAAGGTAACAATGGTCTTGGGCTTATGTTATTAGGGGTCACCGGTGACCAAATCCTGCCAGAGGATGTCTATAACAAAATCAAGGCAGAGACGATTAGTGTAGTAAGAGGAACCGTTCAGGCAGATATTTTAAAGGAGGACCAGGCGCAAAATACCTGTATCTTCTCAACGGAATTTGCTCTTAGGTTGATGGGGGATGTGCAGGAATATTTTATCGAAGAAAAAGTAAGGAATTTTTATTCTGTTTCAATTTCAGGGTATCATATCGCTGAAGCAGGTGCAAACCCTATAACACAGCTTGCCTTCACCCTAGCCAACGGATTTACCTACGTGGAATATTACCTGAGCCGTGGTATGGATATTAATAAGTTCGGACCTAATTTATCATTCTTCTTCTCCAATGGTGTAGATCCGGAATATGCAGTTATTGGCCGTGTGGCCAGAAGGATATGGTCTAAAGCCCTTAAGCATAAATACGGTGCTAATGCACGGGCCCAGATGCTGAAATACCATATTCAGACATCGGGAAGATCGCTGCATGCCCAGGAAATCGATTTTAATGATATAAGAACAACACTCCAGGCCTTATACGCTATCTATGATAACTGTAATTCGCTGCATACAAATGCCTATGATGAGGCGATTACTACTCCTACGGAGGCATCAGTAAGAAGGGCGATGGCAATTCAGCTTATCATCAATAAGGAGTTGGGATTAACCAAGAATGAAAATCCAATTCAGGGGTCTTTCATTATTGAAGAACTAACAGATCTTGTAGAAGAAGCTGTATTAACTGAATTTGACAGGATCACAGAAAGAGGAGGAGTATTGGGTGCCATGGAAACCATGTACCAGCGTGGAAAGATTCAGGAAGAAAGTCTTTACTACGAAACTTTGAAGCATAATGGAGATTATCCAATTATAGGAGTAAATACCTTCCTTAGTTCTTCAGGATCGCCAACAGTGACCCCGGGAGAAGTAATTAGAGCTACTGAAGAGGAAAAGGAACATCAGATCAAAACTTTAGAGACCCTGCATAAGGCAAAAGAATCTAAAGCTGATGAAACCCTGGAGAAAATTAAGAACGCCGCAGTGAATAATAAGAACTTATTTGAAGAGCTTATGGAAGCTACCAAGGTTTGTTCTCTTGGGCAGATCACTCATGCCTTATTTGAAGTAGGAGGACAGTACAGAAGAAATATGTAGGAAAACTAATCTACTTTCTGGTACTATCAGGAAGCTGATAAAAACCTACTAGAGGTATTATTATAGTTTGACTTGAAATAAAAAACCCGGAATCACATCCGGGTTTTTTTATTATACTTGTTGAGGAGTATTATAAGGATAGCCTCCACACACGTTGAAGTTTTCTAAATTTCTGAAGTTCCTTTCTAAGGATTAAGAGAAAATCCCTGCCGTTACTACTGGCATATTCCAGTTTTTCACAGCTTTTATACAAACGATCTGTTAGACGGTTCACACTTGCCACATACTTCATCCTGGAATCCTGGAAGAATTCCGTTTCAGCTTTATCAATATTTAGCATAAGGTTGTGCGAATTCCTAACGATATCACCGGTAAAATAAATGCGTTTATCTTCATGGCCGTTCTCGTTTAAAGAGGCCATATCTGGAATAAGATAATCTGAAATCCTGCGGGAAATTTGCATGATCTCCTGGGCCTTGAAATATAGGGCCGAATTCCTTCCATGTGGATTGTTAGAGAAATATTTCACGTGCAATTTTTATACTAATTTACTAAGCATCCTAATTTCTGTAATTTAAATTTTTAACCTAAATTCATAATTTTATTTAAAATTTAAATAAATTACAGGCTTGAACTTTAAAAATCATGGATAAATTAAACTGGGCTATTCTTAAGGAATTACAGAAAAATGCCAGAGTATCATTCTCTGAAGTTGGGCGTAAAATTGGGCTTACTTCGCCGGCAGTAGCGGAGAGAGTAAGGAAGATGGAAGATAGCGGGATCATAGATTCCTATAAAATCAATCTGGCTCACCAAAAGACAGGTTATCAGTTACGGGCGATCATCACTTTAAGGGCATTTACAGGACGGCTCAAGGCCTTCCTTGAAACCGTAAAGGAGTACAATGAGGTGGTGAATTGCTACCGAATCACGGGTAACGAAAATATCATTATGGAGGTAGTGCTTCGGGACCAGGTACACCTGGAGAAATTGATAGATAAACTTATAACT
>JAHELO010000201.1 GCA_024644145.1 Christiangramia sp. | reverse complement strand
CATCTATATTAATTCTTTTGTTTGTTTGAACTCTTAAGGTTAAAAGTCCTGATAAGATCATGGAAAACCCTCCTATAATTAAAGCATAGACAGGTTCTCCGTTAAATAGTTCCTTGACTAAAAATCCCAGAATGGTTGCGGCCACAATTTGAGGGATTACAATAAAGAAATTAAACACCCCCATATAGTATCCCATTTTAGCCGATGGCAAAGCACCAGAAAGCATGGCATAAGGTATAGATAAGATGCTGGCCCAGGCTACACCTACTCCAACCATGGCCAGTAACAGGCCAACTTTATCACCAAGGAAATAAATTGATATAAGCCCCAGGCCACCCATGATTAAGGCAAGCAAGTGCGTGATTTTATTGCTTGTTCGTCTGGCCAATACCGGTAACAAAAAGGCCACGGCGGCAGCAACACCGTTATAAACTGTAAACATTACTGTCACCCAGTCTGCAGCATCATTATAAAGTTCAGATGTGGTATCGTTGGTTCCAAAAACATGGCCGGTTACCGCAGGAGTGGTATATATCCACATAGAAAACAGGGCGAACCAGGAAAAGAACTGCACCCATGCCAGTTGTTTCATGGCCGGCGGCATGTTCAGCATGTCGGTGATTATGACCGTAAAACCATTGCGAACCTGTTTTTTCCGAAGATTAGAAACGATCATAAAAAGCAAGCCTGCTATGATGAGGCCCACGAATAAAATATACAGCTCCTTGGTAAGATCGTTCAGGTATATAATTACTGAAAATACAATCCCAATTACCGTCATAAGTACACCTGCGGTAAACTGGCTCTTAATATTCTGGGTTTTGTCTACCACTTCTATTCTCTCAGGCTTATCTTTCAACTTTTCCTGTTCAAAGGCTTCAAGCTGTTCAGGAGAATATTCCCGGGATCTAATGACCGTCCATAATACCGCCAGAAAAAATACAACGCCACCAACGTAGAAAGACCATTTAACCGAATCTGGGATCACACCTTCCGGAGCGGTATTGCTAATGCCGAACCAATTGGTGAACATATATGGCAACAGGGAACCAACAACGGCTCCTACTCCAATAAAGAAACTCTGCATGGCAAAACCGAGGGTGCGCTGCCGGTCTGGCAGATTATCTCCTACAAAGGCCCTGAAAGGTTCCATTGAGATATTGATGGAAGCATCCATGATCCATAAAGTACCGGCTGCAACCCATAAGGTTGGAGAATTCGGCATTATAAATAAGGCTATAGAAGACAAAATGGCTCCAATAAGGAAATATGGTCGTCGACGCCCAAGCCTGGTCCACGTACGGTCGCTAAAATATCCAACGATAGGTTGCACTACAAGGCCAGTTACAGGGGCTGCAATCCATAATATCGGGATATCTTCTACATTAGCTCCAAGGGTTTCGAATATTCTGGAGGTATTGGCATTTTGCAAAGCAAAGCCAAACTGAATTCCAAGAAATCCAAAACTCATGTTCCAGATCTCCCAAAAACTTAAGGTGCGTTTACGCATATCGTAAATTTTTTATAATCACGATAAGCACTATGACTTATCAAAACTTAAACAAGGTAGGAAGTAAAAATGTAAGTTCTGATAATTTTCAGTTGAGGCAAATATATATATTTTTTAAAATGTCGGGCTTATTTCTTTGATTTTGTTGAATTTCTGGTCACCAGGCCCGTTTCAACAATAATGGTTTTGTAGTATTCTTCTTCTGAAGGAGTTCTCTCCAGTTTTTCTATCAATAACCTGGCAGATTCTTCCCCAATTCTCATACCATGCTGGCTTACCGTTGTAAGACTGGGAATAAATCTTTTTGATAGTTCCCCATCTGTAAACCCTATTACAGAAACATCCTCGGGAACCTTTTTACCCTGTTCCTGAATCGACTTTATTGCAGAAATGGCGAAATGTTCGTTAACGGCAAAGACTCCATCAACATCCAGGCCTTCCAGGAATTTTTCAATCTGCGCTTCAGAATCATCCATTTCTTCGATCTTAAGAACGAGATCGTCATTAAAAGTTAATCCGTTCTCTTCCAAAACCTCTTTATATCCTTTAGTGCGAAGCTTACCTACACTAACGTAATCTACGGTAGAGATAAGAGCGATCTTTCTGCAACCCAGGTCGTGTAAATACTGAACCGCTTTTTTGGCACCGGCAACATCATCTATGATCACTTTATCACAGGCAATATCTTCTACCACCCTGTCAAACAGCACTAGTGGCATTCCCTGATTGATCGCTTCTTTTAAATGATGATAATCTCCTTTTTGCATAGTTTCCTTTGCCAGGGAAAGGATAAATCCATCTGTACTCCCATTAGCCAGCATTTCCATGTTCAGAACCTCCTTATCGAACGAGTTGTCTGACAGGCATACGAAAACATTATAACCCATTTCATTGGCCACTTTTTCCACTCCGCTTATTACGGTGGTAAAAAAGTGATGTACAATTTCGGGAATAATAATACCTATGGTCTTAGTTTTCCTGTTCTTAAGACTTAGCGCTATGTTGTTTGGCTTATAATTATAATGCCGTGCAAATGCTTTGATCTTTTCACGAGTTTCTTCCCCAATTTCGGGGCTGTCTCTCAGTGCTTTGGAAACGGTGGAGATTGAAACATCTAATTCTTTTGCAATCTTTTTTAGGGTAAGTTTCGGCTTCATCTAGTTTCGATAATCTTCATTTAGGGCATACTTCATTTTCAATAATCCAAATTTACCATAATTAAATTATTAAAGTCTCAAATGTAAAAAGTTTTCAACACGAAAACGTTTTCGTTGCAGGTATAGCGTAGGATTCCCACAAATTCGAGTTGAATTTATATACATTTAACGTCAGGAAGTAAAATTGTAAGGTTAATCATTAGTAAAAACCAATCGAAAATTTATGAGAACTTTATTTAAAAGCACATTGATTTTGCTGTTTATGCTGCCAATGAGCTTTTTTGCCCAAAACACCGTTAGCGGGACCGTGACCGAAAGTGCCACTGGTTTGCCTCTTCCCGGTGTGAACGTAATTGTTCAGGGTACCACAAATGGTACCATTACAGATTTTGATGGTAATTATTCCATCAATGATGTAACAGAAGGTGATGTACTATCATTTTCATTTTTAGGATTTGTAACTCGGGAAATCCCGTATTCTGGACAGGCATCGCTTGATGTAAGCCTGGAAGAAGATAAAGCCACGCTGGATGAAGTTGTGGTGATAGGTTATGGGTCTGTCAAGAAAAAAGATGCAACGGGATCTGTAAGCTCCATCTCCCCGGAGGAGTTCAACAAGGGAGCTGTAGTTGCAGCAGATCAGCTTATTCAGGGTAAAGTTGCCGGGATACAGGTGATCAACGGAGGTGGATCTCCGGGAGAAGGAGCCCAAATTCGTATTAGAAGCGGTTCCTCTCTTAACGCAAATAATGATCCGTTATATGTAATAGATGGAGTGCCGGTTGATTCTGGTGGAATCGAGGGAGGAAGAAACCCACTGGCGACCATCAACCAGAACGATATTGAATCTATCAATATTCTTAAAGATGCATCTGCTACTGCTATTTATGGTGTACGTGCTTCTAACGGGGTGGTTATTGTAACTACAAAAAGAGGTAAAACTGGAGAATTGAACATTTCTTACAATTCTTCTTATAGCTACTCAACCATCAATGAAAAGGTTGATGCTTTAACGCCAAATCAGTTCAGAACCTATGTTACTGAAAACGGAAACGAAACTCAGATAGGCCTGATTGGGGAAAATAACACAAACTGGCAGGATCTTATTTACCGTGATGCTTTTGGTACAGACCAGAACGTATCTGTAAACGGAGGTAAAGATTTTTACAATTACAGAGTTTCTGCAGGTTTCTCTAATTATGACGGTATCTTAAAAAGAGATAACTTCCAGAGAACTACCTTATCTGCAGCCTTAACTTTTAAGTTTCTGAATGATCACTTAAAGTTTGACATCAATAACAATAGTTCAATTATTGAGAGTAACTATAGTAACCGTGGTGCAATTGGTGCTGCGATCGCTTTTGATCCTACTCAGCCTGTATATGTTCAGGATCAGACTTACGGAGGATATTTTAGATGGACCAACCCTAATAATAACAGGTTGAACTCTCTTGCTCCGGCTAACCCGTTGGCACTAATCGAACAAACCAATAATTTTGGAATGGCTTACCGTAGTATTGGTAATATCCAAACGGAATACAAGATGCATTTTCTACCGGAACTTAAAGCTGTAGTGAACCTTGGTTACGATATGCTTTCCGGAAGATCATATGGTGGAGAAGAAATTG
>JAHELO010000200.1 GCA_024644145.1 Christiangramia sp. | reverse complement strand
AAAAGCTTTTAAAAACGGGGATTTTAGATCTGGTTACTACCGCGATCAAACCTTTATGATGGCCATAGGCGAATTAACCCCTGAACAATTCTTCGCCGGTCTTTATGCCGATACTAATATTGAGAATGAACCTATGTCTGCAGGACGGCAGATGGGAGGCCATTTTATGACCCACAGTCTGGATGAAAATGGCGATTGGAAAAACCTAATGGAGCAAAAGAACTCCAGTTCAGATATTTCTCCTACCGCAGGACAAATGCCACGTTTGCTGGGATTAGCTCAGGCTTCTAAAATATACAGAAATGTAACCGGGATAGATGCCGAAAAATTTTCAGAAAACGGAAATGAAATCGCCTGGGGAACCATTGGTAACGCAAGTACCAGTGAAGGACATTTCTGGGAAACCATTAATGCTGCCGGAGTTTTACAGGTGCCCATGGTAATGAACGTATGGGATGATGAATACGGGATATCTGTACATGCCCGCCACCAAACCACAAAAGAAAATATTTCTGAGATCCTTAAAGGATTTCAAAGGGATGAGGATAACGAGGGTTATGAGATCATGGTTGTAGAAGGCTGGGATTATCCTAAGCTCGTAGACACCTATGAAAAGGCAGCTGCGATTGCTCGTAAGGAGCACTGCCCGGTTCTTATTCATGTAATTGAATTAACTCAGCCTCAAGGTCACTCAACTTCAGGATCACACGAGAGATATAAATCTGAAGAAAGACTTAATTGGGAAAAGGAGCACGATTGTAATCTGAAGTTCAGGGAGTGGATGATTGAGAATGATTTTGCTACCACCGATCAGCTTGAGGAACTTGAAAAGAAGATCAAGAAAGAGGTGAGAACAGCGAAACATAATGCATGGACTGCCTATCTAGCACCAACCCTTACCAAACAAAAGGAACTGGTACAACTATTGGAAAATGCCGCAGGTGCAAGTGCTAATGCGAATTTTATTAATTCCATTAAAAAGGAAGTAGCAGGCATAAAAGAGCCACTAAAGAAGGATATCGTATCTGCAGGAAGAAAGTGCCTGAGGCACCTTATTGGAGAAGACTCAACTGAAAAAGCTGCCTTGATCAACTGGCTTAAGGGAATGCAGGAACAGGCTTATGAAGATTACGCTGCTTATTTATATAAGGAAGAAGATACGCAGGTTGAAATATTACCTACCTATGATGAAGAGGCTGAAGAAGTTGATGCCAGAATTGTTCTAAGAGATAATTTTGACACTATTTTTAATAACAGACCAGAAACACTGATTTTTGGTGAGGATGCAGGTGAAATTGGTGATGTAAATCAGGGATTGGAAGGTCTTCAGAAAAAATATGGAGAATACCGGGTTTCAGACACCGGGATTAGAGAAGCTACTATTCTAGGGCAGGGAATTGGAATGTCTATGAGAGGCTTAAGACCAATCGCAGAGATTCAATACCTGGACTATGTAATGTACTGCCTGCAGGGAATGAGTGATGACCTCGCAACGGTGCATTACAGAACAAAAGGTAAGCAAAAAGCTCCTTTAATTGTGAGAACCAGAGGTCACAGACTGGAAGGGATTTGGCATAGTGGTTCCCAGATGGGTGGATTCTTAAATCTTCTCAGGGGAATGTATGTTCTTGTGCCCCGTAATATGACCAAAGCGGCAGGATTCTATAACACTCTTCTGGATCTTGACACCCCGGCCATGGTTATTGAATGTCTCAATGGCTATAGATTAAAGGAAAAACTTCCAACCAACCTTGGTGAATTTAAGACGCCTATCGGGGTTACCGAAACGGTGAGAGAAGGAAATGATATCACCCTGGTTTCCTATGGTTCTACCTTAAGAATTGTTGAAGAGGTTGCAAAAGAACTACAGGAGGTAGATATAAACGCTGAAGTGATTGATGTACAGTCCCTGCTACCGTTTGATATTAACCATGATATTGTGAAGAGTGTTGAGAAGACCAATAGATTACTGGTAATAGATGAGGATGTGCCTGGTGGGGCATCAGCATTTATTCTTCAGAATATCCTTGATGAGCAGAATGCTTACAGATTCCTGGACAGTAAACCTCAAACACTTACTGCAAAGGAACACAGACCGGCTTACGGAACAGATGGAGACTATTTTTCCAAACCATCTGCAGAGGATATTTTCGAAAAGGTCTACGGAATTATGCATGAATCCAATCCGCAGAAATATCCAAAATTGAGATAAGGATAATTTTAATCCATTATAATTTAAAGCCATGCTCCCAGCATGGCTTTTTTTTTATGTTTCCTTTAACCACACCTTAAGATTCCTGAAATGCAGGCAAAGACCATTCTTTGTAAATTAGAAGATAAATGTGATATGATGGAAGAAAATATACAATCTAAAGTTCAGGAAGTTATCAGGGCACATGAAGCCACCGGAAAATACATTGAAATAGATGGTATTAAAACATTTTACCTTGATTATGGTATAGGTGAACCTGTGATTTGCATTCATGGGGTACCTACTTCATCATACTTGTACAGGAAAGTTCTTAAATCACTTGAAAAAAGAGGCATGAGGGGAATTTCTATTGATCTTCCCGGTCTTGGTTTATCTGACAGGCCTGAGAATTTTGAATATGAGTTTCAGAATTTCGCCCAGCATCTAAACAAAACCCTTCGACAATTAAATATTGAGAAGTATCACCTGGTGGTTCACGATATAGGAGGCCCCATTGGGTTCGCCCTGGCTGCAGAAAATATTCAGAGTATTCTTTCGCTTACCATTCTGAATACAATGATCGATATCCAACATTTTAAGAAACCACTGGTAATGCGACCGTTTGAAAAAAAGGTTTTGGGGGAAGCTGAACTGGCAAGTATCTCTCATCTTACCTGGCCAATAATGTTTGACCAAATGGGGGTAAATAACAGCAAATTAATACCCTCTGAAGAAATAAAGGCCTATGTTGATCTTCTGAAAAGGGAAGACAACGGGAAGGCATTTTTAAAAATAATGAGGAATTTTAATCAAACCAAAGAGTTTCAAAAGCAATGTTTCCGGGCCTTGAATAATGTGCCTTATCCCATCCAGGCCTTATGGGGAGAAGATGACCCGGCCTTAACCTTTGAACATTTTAAAAGAGAACTTATGGAGTTAACTGAAGTAGAAGAGATTCATTTGCTGGACTCCAAACACTTTCTCCAGGAAGAAGTTCCGGATGAAATTGCTGAGAAAATTCAGGAATTCGCAGAAAAGAAAAATGGATCCTAAGGGATCCATTTCTTTTCAAAATTAGGTTTTCTTTTTTCAAGGAAAGCATCCCTACCCTCTTTGGCCTCATCTGTCATATAAGCCAGTCTGGTTACTTCTCCTGCAAATACCTGCTGCCCTACCATTCCATCATCTGTAAGGTTCATCGCAAACTTCAACATCTTGATAGAGGTAGGTGATTTAGCTAAAATCTCCTGCGCCCATTCATAAGCCGTATTCTCCAGTTCATCATGTGGGATAACCGCATTTACCATACCCATTTCATAAGCCTCCTGGGCCGAATAATTACGGCCCAGAAAGAAAATTTCGCGGGCTTTTTTCTGCCCAACCATTTTTGCTAGATATGCAGATCCATAACCTGCATCAAAGCTGGTAACATCTGCATCTGTTTGCTTAAAAATGGCATGCTCTTTACTGGCAAGGGTAAGATCACAAACCACGTGCAGACTATGACCTCCACCCACAGCCCATCCGGGAACCACACAAATCACAGCCTTAGGCATGAATCGTATCAATCTCTGAACCTCCAGTATATTCAACCTGTGATATCCGTCTTCTCCAACGTAACCCTGATGCCCTCTGGCCTTTTGATCACCTCCGCTACAAAATGCCCATTTTCCATCTTTGCTGGAAGGCCCTTCTGCTGAGAGTAATACTACCCCAATTGAGGTATCCTCATGCGCATCATGAAAAGCATCCAGTAACTCTGAAGTGGTTTTGGGTCTGAAAGCGTTGCGAACATCTGGCCGGTTAAAGGCTATTCGCGCAACTCCGTTATATTTTTTATAGGTGATATCTTCGTATTCCTTGACTGTTTTCCAGTTTATCTCAGGCATATTCTTGAATTAAAAATTTCGCACTAAAATACAAATTAGAATCTAAAGCCCTACCTACGTAAAAGGCATGCTTTCTAACAGGCTTTATCTCCCAATTTGTTTATTAAAAATTAAGATTATTTGAAAAAAAACTGCCGACCAACTTTAAGTTGATCGGCAGTTATAAAATAATTTATGTATTCAGCCTAGTCTGCGTCCCACCATACCGGTGTAACCGGTGTTTCCTGGTATTG
>JAHELO010000199.1 GCA_024644145.1 Christiangramia sp. | reverse complement strand
ACATATATCGGTATTACTTGCCTGAATGGAAAGAGAACCAACCCGGTCTGGGTTAACGGTCATCTGAATATTGTTACTGGTTACGGAACAACCTGTATCCGGATCTTCAGTTACAATAACAGTAAAATTATCTCCGTTATTTAGTTTTCCGAAATTTAGATAGTCATAGAAATATTGAAAGTTATTAGTAGCACCAGGAGCATCACTACCATTCATCTGCCATTGATAGGAGTAATTGCCGGATCCACCTGCGGCCGGTGTTGCGGTAAAAGTTACGGAGGTATTTTCACAAATCGTATTTCCCGTATCTGTTGATATAGAAACAGAAGATGGACACTGCCCCCATATGAGAGCTGGCAGAAATATCAGGAGCAATAAGAGTTTCCCATGTAATTTTATCCCCATAGTAGCTACGGATTAATACAACAATTATCATGTAGGAATATTTTTGTGGGGCGAAGAGATGTGGGGCATCTAGCACGAGGGGCAGTTATGCTACTAAAATCACAAGGATTTGGAAACAAGTGAGATAGCTGATAAATTTAACCCAAATTATCCAATATTCAGTATTAAATCGTCGAATAACTGGAATTGTCGTTGAAAATCTAAAATCAGGAATATCTTAGTTAAATAACTGAGTGGGAGTTAGCTAATAAAAAAAGCCATCTTCTCAGATGGCTTTTTAAAATTAAAAATATTTCAGATTATTCACCCATAAACGGATATCTGTAATCTGTTGGAGCGGTATAAGTCTCTTTAATTAATCTTGGTGAGATCCATCTCATAAGATTCAATTTAGAACCTGCTTTATCGTTAGTTCCACTGGCTCTGGCGCCACCAAATGGTTGCTGGCCTACTACCGCACCCGTTGGTTTGTCATTTAAATAGAAGTTACCTGCTGCATTTTGCAGAGCCTTGGTAGCTTTACTTAATTCATAACGGTCTCCAGAGAAGACAGCACCTGTTAATCCGTAAGGACTTGTTTCATCTACGGTCTTCAAGGTTTTTTCCCAGTCTTTGTCCTTATATACATAGATAGTAACCACCGGTCCAAAAAGCTCTGTCTCCATAGTAGGATAGTGAGGGTCTGTTGTTAGAATTACGGTAGGTTCTACAAAGTAACCTTTAGATTTATCATAATTTCCACCTACAACGATCTCTGCGTTTTTATCCTTTTTCGCCTGGTCTATATATTTGGCCAGCTTATTAAAGGAACCTTCATGAATAACGGCGGTAATAAAGTTGGTCATATCTTCTGGTGATCCCATTTTGAATGACTGTACATCTTCTATTACCAATTCTTTTATTCTAGGCCATAAACTTTCAGGAAGATAAACTCTGGAGGCTGCACTACATTTTTGTCCCTGGAATTCAAATGCTCCCCTGGAGATAGCCGTAGCTACCTGGTCTGGGTTAGAAGAAGGATGGGCTACAATGAAGTCTTTCCCTCCGGTTTCTCCTACGATCCTTGGGTACGTCTTATAGTTATGGATGTTATTTCCTATTTTCTGCCAGATATTTTTAAATACGGTAGTACTTCCTGTGAAGTGAATTCCGGCGAAATCTGGAGACGCCAGGATGGTATCTGTAATCATTTCTGGATCACCCATTACCATATTAATAACACCGTCTGGTAAACCAGCTTCTTTAAAAATTTCCATTATCACCTGTGCAGAGAATACCTGGCTGTCGCTAGGTTTCCAGATCGCAACATTCCCCATTAAAGCTGCACTTGAAGGCAGGTTACCTGCAATGGCAGTAAAATTGAAAGGAGTGATCGCATATACAAATCCTTCCAAAGGTCTGTATTCTATACGGTTCCAGGCTCCTTCAGAAGATTCTGGCTGCTCGTCATATATCTGTGACATATATTCAACATTGAACCTTAAAAAGTCACATAGTTCACAGGCTGAATCTATCTCTGCCTGGTAAATGTTCTTAGACTGCCCTATCATAGTGGCAGCATTAATTCTCGCCCGGTATTTACCGGCAATAAGGTCTGCAGCTTTCAGGAATACAGCGGCACGTTGTTCCCATTCAAGGTCTGCCCAGGCAGTTCTTGCATCTAGAGCGGTGTCTATTGCCTGTTGTACATGTTTTTTCTTTGCTTTATGGTAAACCCCAAGATTGTGCTGGTGATCGTGTGGTGGGTGCATACTTTCAGTATCACCTGTCTTGATCTCTTCTGAACCAATATAAAGCGGAACTTCCATTTTGGTGTTATACAGATCTTTGTAAGTAAGTAATACTTCTTCTCTTTCGGGAGTCCCGGGTGCGTAACTTTTAACTGGTTCGTTAACCGCTACCGGAACGTGAAAAAATCCTTTTCCCATAATATTATTTTTGCTTTTTTCGATTGTATTTTAATTGCGCTAAAGGTAAAAAAATAAAGCGGTTTAGCAGAAGAAGATCTTGGCCTTTACGTAAGCTTAACTTTTTTTGTAATTTTCCTTAAAATTTTGACATTCACCCATGTGTACCATCACTTTAGTCCCTCATCCAGATTCCATGAATGGTTTTATTTTAACCTCCAATCGCGACGAAGCGGTTGGCAGGAAAACCCTGGCTCCTCAAACCGAAATTTATAAGGAAGCCAGGTTGTATTTTCCAAAAGATATGGACGCCGGAGGGACCTGGTTGGGAGTTAGTGATCATTTGCGGTGTATATGCCTTATGAACGGGGCAGATAAACCACATTTCAGAAAAGCCGAATATCGCAAAAGCAGGGGACTGGTAGTAAAAGATTTTTTAAGTTGTGGTAAGTTAAATAAGGCTTTGACTGATTATGATCTCGAAAATATTGAGCCTTTCACCATGATCGTGGTAGACTGGAATAACGGGCTTATTTTTTATGAGATCTTATGGGATGGAATAAATAGAAAGATCCAGAAACTTCCCTTAAAGGAACATATTTGGTCCTCTTCTCCTTTATATACTGAAGAGATGAAATCCCTGAGGAATGAATGGTTCAAAGAATTGAAACAATCCCGCGGATTTTCCTCAAAGACGTTGCTTGATTTCCATTATAACGCGGGAGTAGGGAGTAAGGAATTCGACTTGATCATTGACCGGGGATTCCTGAAGACTCAAAGTATAAGCCAGGTGAGGAATTCAGCCAGGGATCTGAGGTTTACCTATGAGAATCTGATCAATAAGGAGCGTACTGAAGAGTATTTTCAGTTCAACGCGTAAGTAGCACTAAGTTTGAAAGAAGGGATGTTCACCTTAAACTCACGGGAATTGCTAAAGTTAATCATGTTATAATGCCCGCTCATAGCGCCAAAAGGCCCGGTTAGCAGGCAGCCACTTTGATAACGATGGCTTTCTCCAGGTTTTAAAATAGGCTTTTTCCCAATTACACCCTCTCCGGAAACTGTCTCCGTATCATTTAAAGCATCTTTGATCTCCCAGTAGCGTGATTGCAGTTGTACCGAATCGTTACTCTGGTTTTCTATGGTGATTTGATAACCAAAGGCATAATGCATTTTGAGGTTCTTATAGAACATCCCTTCGAAATGTGTTTCGACTGATATCCTTATCCCTTTAGTTACCTGCTGCGTCATTTTAAAATATTGAAAAAGATACAATTACCGCGATAATTGTTGCTATGATAGCTAAAGTAAAAAATATTATGTTGAGTATTATGAACTTTAAAATCGTTTTAACACGTCCCTGCCCGTAAAAATTGCGCATAGATTTATACAGGTAGAAAATGAAAATAAAATTGGCCAGATTAAACCCCCAGCTGGATTCTGAAAAACTGTCTATTGCGTATCCAATTATATAGAGGACAAAAAGGGTGGTTTGAACATGAAACGCAAATACCAGGTGTTCCATGTAACTAAATGAGCGTCTTATGTAGAGCAGCCAGATAAAAATTGCAAATACCGGCAGATAAAAGAAAATGAAAAAGGGTAGTTTATTTATAAAATAATCGGCAAACAGCTTGGGATTGTTATAGAACAATTCAAACTTAATTACCATTTTATATAACCATGTATTCCAGCCAGATTGTTCATATTCCAGACCCTTCAGGGCGACTTCAGGTTTCACAGTTTCAGTATCCTGATAATAATGGTAAAATATGTTTAGTTTCTTCAGGTTCCTAAAATGCACATTCATGGTGTCCAGCTCTTTTTGAGGAACGTAGCGGTCTTTATACGATTCTTCCATCTGGGCCTTTACTGGAGCATTTTTAATTAAAGAATCCAGCTGGATATTTTGCTCTTTTAGAACAGCAATATTTTTCAATTTCTTATTAATCAGGCTGTCATTTTGTATAGCTTCAACCTCCTTCTGAATTTCTTCCCCGCGGTT
>JAHELO010000198.1 GCA_024644145.1 Christiangramia sp. | reverse complement strand
GAAGAGCCTGAAGGATTCAATATTCGGGGCAGGGAAGAAATTGATTTGCCCTGGGGAGGAAAACTTCTTTTTTACAATTGTATTGTTGGAGGTGCTATAGATCAACGATTCCTGCCATCTGTAATGAAAGGTATAATTGAAGTAATGGAAGAAGGGCCTCTTACCGGCTCCTACATTAGAGATGTGAGAGTAATGGTCTATGATGGTAAAATGCACGCAGTAGATTCTAATGATATTGCCTTTAAAATTGCTGGAGCTCATGCATTCAAAGAAGCTTTTTTAAATGCAAACCCCAAATTGCTGGAACCGGCCATGGAGTTAAGTGTTAAAGTGCCTGAAGAGATGGTGGGCAGTGTTATGACCGATCTTCAATCCCGGCGGGCTATAATCCAGGGTATAGATAACAATGAAAACTACCAGGTTTTAAGGTGTATCGCCCCTGAAGCTGAGTTATACGGCTACTCAACAGACCTTCGCTCCATTACACAGGGAAGAGCTACTTTTAAGGCTTCTTTTTCATCTTATCAACCGGTCCCAGTAAATGTGCAAAAGGCTTTGGTAGATCAGGAATCTTAATTAAAACCCTAAAAAGCAACAGGTAAACAAAATAAATTCTTACATAAGTTCCCACTACTATTGGTTTAAGAACCTTCTAAACCTTGTTTCAGATTTTATATTAATAATAAACCAAAAATTTAATATTATGAGTAAAGCAGTAATTATTACCGTAAGTCTTAAGGACTCCCAAAGTAATCCGCCTAAACTTAAACTAAAAGATTCTGAAGGAGGCAGTTCTCAAAATGGAGATCTAAATACAGAAGTACAGGCTGGCGCAACGGTAACCTGGGTTCCGGATATTTCCAGCGGTATCGCGGCACTAAAAGGAGTAACAAAAAAACAGGATGAATGTGATCTTCTTAAAAATGATCCTAAGGCAGATGGCGCCAATTATGTAGGTCACGTAAAGGATGACCCGGGAAAGTGTAAGCAGGAAAATTATAGAATCGAATTTACCATAGACGGAGATCCTGAAATCTATAAAGATGATCCCAAACTCAGTATAAAAACCTGATAAGAATATGAAAGATAAGCTCAAAGCCTATTATTTAATAGGTTTGTTTTGTTTTTTTCACTGTATAGTTTCCGGCCAGAACCAGCAAATGGCTGATAGTTTGTATGAGCTTTATTTGTCCCGATCTTACCAGGGTGATAAACTCGTTTTGCTAAAAGAAGTGGCCCAGAATGAAACCAATCCAGATAAATCTATAGAGTATGCAGAGATCCTATTGCAACAGGCTAAACTGGATTCTTTACCTAACTTTATACATTCTGCATACCTTTTAAAAGGCAATGCACTAAGAATAAAAGGGGATAACATCAAAGCCCTTGACTTTTATTTTAAAAGTCTGGAAGTTGCCAGACTTTCTAAAGATGAACAATCTGTTGGCGGAATTTTAATCGCGATTGCAGACACTTATTCAGTCATGGATAATTCTGAAACGGCTGAAAAATACTACACAGATGGAATTCATATTTTAAGAGAAGTTAATGATTCAGTCAAACTGGCAACCGCACTCCTAAATCTTGGAGATGAATACTTCAATACAAATCAATTTACCAAGGCCTTAGATCATTTTGAGGAATCTGGTAGGATCTTCAACAAACTGGACTATCCCAGTGGTACGGCCTATAATTATGGAAATGTTGGGATGGTTTATGCCGAATTAGGTGAAGACAAGTTGGCAAAGGAAAATATTGATGCTGCAATGGAAATCCTGGAGAAACTGGAGGATTTCTATCCCATGTCTGTTTACCTGAATTATATGTCTGATATCTACGCACGGCAAAATGAAATTCAGATTGCTTTTAATTATGCCAACCGCAGTTTGAAGCTGGCGGAAATCTATGGATTAAAGGAGCAAATTAGCGAAGCTAACCTTCAACTTTCAGAGCTATATAAATTAACTAATGACTTTGAAAATGCCTATGATCACTATACCAGGCATATTGCCTTCAGGGACAGCATCAATAATATAAGCGCAGTACAGGAAATGGCAAGGCTAAGGACAGATTATGAGATCTCCCAGAAACAGGCCGAGGTAGATCTACTGGCTCAGCAAAGAAAAACCCAAAAAGTCATTGTGATCGCAATTGCAGTAGCTTTGTTGCTTATTATTCTTATTGCAATAGGTTTGTACCGCAGGAATAAATTTATTTCTAAGACAAAAACTATCATAGAAAATGAAAGGAATAGGTCTGATAGATTATTGCTGAATATTTTACCTGAAGAAACCGCCCAGGAATTAAAAGATATGGGGAAAGTAAAATCAAAACGATTCGAATCTGTAAGCGTTTTATTTTCAGATTTTAAAGATTTTACCAAATATTCTGAAAACCTGTCTCCTGAAGAACTCGTAGAAAGTGTAGATCATTATTTCTCCAGATTTGATGAGATCATTCAGAAGTATGATCTTGAAAAAATAAAGACAATTGGAGATTGCTATATGTGTGCTGGAGGCTTACCATTTCCATCAGAAGATCACGCAACTAAGGTGCTTTTGGCCGCTTTTGAAATCCTGGAATTTGTAGAACAAGTGAAAAATGAAAATACAATAAATGTTAAGTTCGATGTGCGTATTGGTATTAATACCGGTCCGGTTGTAGCAGGAGTAGTAGGCAGTAAAAAGTTTGCTTATGATATTTGGGGAGATACCGTTAATATAGCTTCCAGAATGGAGTCTGGCTCAGAGGCCGGGAAGATCAATATCTCTGAGAATACTTATAGAATAATTAAAGAAGATTTTATTTGTGAATATCGTGGGGAAATAGAGGTGAAAAATAAAGGGATGATGAAGATGTACTATGTCACTGGTCTTAAACCTGAAACCCTGAATAAATATTCAATACGGGGAACCTCGGAAGAAAACCGTGTATAGATTAAAATCTATAAAGGCTTAACCGGTTGAATTTTAATGACCATCATTTTTCGTTTATTTTATTCTTTTCTCAAAACATTTACTGTTTTCTCTATCTTCATAGGGAGCATAATTCGGGATAGATAAATAATTATTTTTTTTATATAATTGGATAGCCTCGGTTTGCCTTAAGCCCGTTTCAAGAATACATTTTTCATATCCCAATTCCTGCGCCCAGGATTCAAGGTGATTTAATAATTTACTCGCGATACCTTTATTTCGGGCTGCAGGCTTTACATACATTCTTTTAATTTCCACGACTCCTTCTTTGTATGCCTTAATGGCTCCGCAAGCCACTGGTTTGTTATCTATATATAATAGCACTACATTCTTTATCCTGTCCAGTTTATTGAACTGATCGTAAAATTCATGTTCATCCCCGTCTGTCACGGCTAAGTAGGCATCCAGTTCTCTAACAAGCTTTATAAATTCTGGATCTTCTGAATTTGTTCTTTTTATCTTATTCATTGGTGTTCGTATTCTTTTGTGAAAATAGAGTATCTATAAATTATAAAATAAATTGTCTTGAAGATTCATAAATTTTATGAATTTATTGGCTGCTTACTTTTAGAGGCCTTTTTAGATTTATATAAAATTATGATCATGAAAAACTTATCATTGTTGCTGGCCGGATGCCTGTGTGTTGGCTTATTAAGCTGCCAGGAAAATAAGGAAGACAAGAAAGAAAATGCACCCGAAGCCGTTCAAATGGCTTTTCAAAAAAAGTACCCGGGAGAAGATGATCCAGATTGGAGAAAAGACGAGCATGGAAACTGGGAATCTCACTTTAAAAAAGATGGCGAAAAATACCGGGCAGACTTTAACGCTGACGGTTCCTGGATAGAGACTGAAAATGATATAAAAAAGAAGGAACTTCCTGAAGCAATATTAAAAGTGATAAAAGAGAAGTATTCAGATTATGAGATCACTGAAATTGAACATGTAACAAATGCCAAAAAAGGTGAATTCTACGACGTGGAATTCAAACAAAAAGGGAAGAATCTAGATGTAATGTTTAGAGAGGACGGTAATATTATAAATCAATAATAGATATTGAAAATCTACAAAAGATAGGACTTGGAGGAGGTTGCCACTGGTGTACAGAGGCAATCTTCCAGTCACTCACAGGTGTTAATAAAGTAGAGCAGGGGTATATCTCATCTTTACCACCAGAAGACAAGCTATCTGAGGCTGTAATAGTTCATTACGACGAAGAAATCATTCAACTAAGGGATTTGATAGAAATTCACCTGCGCACCCATCAGAGTACGGTATATCACAGTATGCGGGATAAATACAGATCTGCTATTTATTACTTCAGTACACTGCAGAAAAAAAAGGCAAATACAATTCTGTTGATCCCAATTCTTAAGCGTAAAATTTTACAGATGATAAAAATAAGCACACC
>JAHELO010000197.1:1958-4402 GCA_024644145.1 Christiangramia sp. | reverse complement strand
AGCTCCTATCGTTACGGTAATGGGTCACGTAGATCACGGTAAAACTTCCCTTCTGGATTACATTCGTAAGGAGAATGTAATTGCCGGGGAGAGCGGAGGAATTACTCAGCATATTGGTGCTTACGGGGTAAAACTCGAAAGCGGACAGAAGATTGCTTTCCTTGATACACCTGGTCACGAAGCCTTTACGGCGATGCGTGCTCGTGGTGCACAGGTTACAGATATTGCAATTATTGTAATTGCAGCAGATGATGATGTAATGCCGCAAACTAAAGAGGCTATTTCTCACGCTCAGGCGGCAGGAGTACCTATTATATTTGCGATCAATAAATCTGATCTTCCAACTGCGAATCCAGAAAAGATAAAAGAGAAACTTGCCCAAATGGATCTTCTTGTAGAAGACTGGGGTGGTAAGATTCAGTCACATGATATTTCTGCAAAAACAGGGTTAGGAGTTAAGGAATTACTTGAAAAAGTTCTTCTTGAAGCTGAGATCCTTGAACTGCAAGCCAACCCTAAGAGACCTGCAAAAGGTACAGTGGTTGAGGCATTCCTTGATAAAGGTCGTGGTTATGTTGCTACTATCCTGGTTCAGGGAGGTACGCTTAAAGTTGGAGATTATGTACTTGCCGGTAGAAATAGTGGTAAAGTAAAAGCTATGCACGATGAGCGTGGAAATGAGGTGAAAGAGGCTGGTCCTTCTACACCGGTTTCTATTCTTGGTCTGGATGGTGCTCCACAGGCTGGTGACACTTTCAAGGTTATGGAAGATGAGCGTGAAGCTAAAGATATCGCTGCAAGACGTACTCAGTTACAAAGAGAGCAGAATGTTAGAACTCAGCGTCACATTACGCTGGATGAGATTGGTAGACGTATTGCTCTTGGAGACTTTAAAGAACTTAATATTATCCTTAAAGGGGATGTGGATGGTTCTGTGGAAGCTCTTACAGATAGTTTCCAGAAACTTTCTACTGAAGAGATCCAGGTGAATATCATACATAAAGGTGTGGGTGCGATCACTGAAAGTGATGTACTGCTTGCTTCAGCATCTGATGCGGTAATTATAGGATTTAATGTTCGTCCTGCCGGTAATGCTAGAATGGTGGCCGATAAGGAAGAAATCGATATCCGAACTTATTCGATTATCTATGATGCGATCAACGATCTTAAAGATGCGATGGAAGGTATGCTTTCACCGGAACTTAAGGAGGAGATCACCGGTACCGCTGAAATTAGAGAAACCTTTAAGATCTCTAAGATTGGAACTATTGCCGGATGTATGGTTACTTCAGGTAAGATCTACAGAAGTGCAGGAATCAGACTTATTCGTGACGGAGTGGTGGTTTACACAGGTGAACTGGCATCTCTTAAGCGATTCAAGGATGATGTGAAAGAAGTATCTAAAGGTTATGACTGTGGTATGCAGGTTAAGAACTACAATGATATTAGAGAAGGTGATGTGATAGAAGCCTTCAGAGAAGTAGAGGTTAAAAAGACCTTGAAATAGATCCTGATATCATTTATAAATAAAAAAGCGACTCAATGAGTCGCTTTTTTATTTTATAACATTTAAAGTTTACTTTCTCTGTGGCTTTGGGATAAATGCTGCCGGAAAATTGCTTTTAATTTTTAGTAAGGCCCTGTCGGCCTCAAGCCTGTTCCTGAAATTACCCACCCATACTTTATAATTTGGGGCCTCGTAGGTAATCTGTGAAGGATAGCTATATAGAGAGCGGTACTGCTGTATCACTTTATTCGCTTCCCCGTTATCGCCATAATATAGCTGAATAACATATCTGTCCCTGATCTGATTGTTCTTGTTTAACTGGGTTTTTACCTCCATTAATTTCTCGATCTTTTCACCTTGCTGAATGTTTACACGGCCATCCTGTGCATGTAATTCCTGAGTAAAAGGGAAAAGAAAAGCGGTGCAGGTGAAAAGAAACATTGATCCGGGGATTCTCATAGTATTTTTGCTTTTTGACAAATGTAAAATTAAATAACTTAAACAGGCTGTAATTTATTATTTAGAACTAGTATAAATTACCTATTAACACTTATGTAACATTCCTTAAATCGTCTATAAGTATTACTTTTGTGACCGAATTTAAAGGTACCTTTTTAGGTTTTTAGCCCTAAAATACTGAGTGTAAAAACCGTACCAAAGTTTAGACGTTAATCGAACTTATAATATGAAAAAGGTGATTTTCCGCCATTCAACTTCGCGACAACTACTATTAAGCGTAGCATTTTTATTTACATTCACCCTATCCGGGTTTTCGCAGGCTCAGGCGGCGCAAGACACGACTGCTCCGGCAGAAGCGGGACAGGAGGCAGCGGCGGCAGATGCCGGCGGTTCAGACCTGGGCCTCGGGCAGCGGGTAGGTGCCCTCCTGCTCGATCGGGTTCTGGGTCGCCATGACCAGGAACGGCTCGGGCAGGGT
>JAHELO010000197.1:0-1948 GCA_024644145.1 Christiangramia sp. | reverse complement strand
GGAACAGGAGGCAGCGGCGGCAGATGCCGGCGGTTCAGACCTGGGTGATCCGGCAGCGGGTAAAGAATTATTTAATTCTTTATGTGCGGCATGCCATAAACCTTATTCAAATTCTATTGGGCCGGCGCTTAATGGAGTGACAGATAGGCGTGACATGGAGTGGATCCATGACTGGGTGAAGAATTCTGCTGCTTTAATTGCGAGTGGAGATTCTCAGGCTAATGAGGTGTACAATGAGTGGGGGCAAACAGCTATGCCTGCTTTTCCTCAATTGAGCAATGGGGATATAGATAATATCCTGGCGTATGTTGAGCAGCCAAAACCAGAGCCTAAAGCTGCTACTGGTGCTGCAGGAGATGCTGGTGCTTCCGGTGGTTCTGGAGGAGTTTCTACAGATGTGATCCTTGGGATTCTGGTTTTTGTTCTGGCAATCCTTCTTTTGGTGTTGTTCCTGGTTAATAAGACTCTTAGAAATTTCGCTGATGCTTCCGGAATCGTTATTCCTGAAAAACCAAAAAGAAAGCCAATTCATAAGGCATTTGTAGAAAATCAGTTCTTAGTGCTGGTAAGTGCGATCTTCGTACTGCTTGCAGTAGGTTATTTTGCATATGGATGGATGATGCAGGTTGGTGTAGATAAGGGATATCAGCCAATTCAGCCAATTCACTACTCTCACAGAATTCATGCTGGTGATAACCAGATTGAGTGTAAGTATTGCCACTCTTCTGCAAGAACATCTAAACATTCGGGGATTCCTTCTCTTAATGTTTGTATGAACTGTCACAAGGCAATTTCAGAAGTAGCTCCTGAAACAGCTACCGAAGAGTATTCTAAAGAATTTTACGATAAAGAGATCGCGAAGTTATATGACGCAGCCGGATGGGATCCTGCAACCAGAACTTATTCTGGAGAAGAAAAGCCTGTTAAGTGGGTGCGTATTCATAACCTTCCAGATTTCGCATATTTTAACCACTCTCAGCACGTGACTGTGGCGGGCATAGAATGTCAGAAATGTCATGGTCCTATTGAAGAGATGGAGATTGTGTATCAAAATGCTCCTTTAACTATGGGGTGGTGTGTTAACTGTCACCGTGAAACCAATATCCGGATCGAAGGTAATGAGTATTACGAAAAGATCCATGAGGAGTTGTCTAAAAAATATGGTGTAGAAGAGCTTACGGCTGCTCAAATGGGTGGACTGGAATGTGGTAAGTGTCACTATTAAAATCCTGGATTTCAGGTATAAATTAAGAAGCTAATATCTAGATATAATATGTCATCAAACAAGAAATACTGGAAAAGTGTTGAAGAGCTAAATGAAAACAGCTCTGTTGTTGAGACGCTCCAACAAAAGGAATTTGCTGAGGAGATCCCGGTAGAAGACTTCCTTGGGGATAAAGAAAATCTTGGAGATTCTAAAACTTCAAGAAGAGATTTCCTTAAGTACGTTGGATTCAGTACAGCAGCTGCATCACTGGCTGCCTGCGAAGGCCCGGTGATAAAGTCTATTCCTTACGTGGTACAGCCAGACAGGATCGTTCCTGGTGTGGCTAACTATTATGCCTCTACAATTGCAGATGGTTTCGACTTTGCAAGTGTATTGGTTAAAACCCGTGAGGGAAGACCAATTAAGATAGAGAATAATGATCTTTCGAAGTTTAAAGCCGGGGTTAACGCCCGGGTGCACGCTTCGGTACTTTCGTTATATGATACAAAAAGGGTTAAACGCCCTATGATAGAAGGCAGGAATGTTTCCTGGGAAGAGTTTGACCGTGAGGTGAAAGCTGCCCTTGAAAATGCGAACGGAGAAATTGTTCTTCTTACGCAAACATATGCCAGTCCTTCAACCACGAAATTAATTCAGGAGTTTTCTTCTAAATATGGAAATGTTCGTCACGTAGTGTACGATACAGTTTCTGAAGATGCTGCCTTGAATTCATTCCAGAAT
>JAHELO010000196.1 GCA_024644145.1 Christiangramia sp. | reverse complement strand
AGATTGCTTCAACATTTTGTTTCCAGGGAATCACCCGGGACGAATGGCTATGGATACTTAATTTTATTACGAAAGGCAGCCAGAGCCTGCAGGCATATGATGAATATAAAAAGGTAGAGATAGAGGAGGACGGTAAGTTTAAGATCAACGACCGTGGGGTTGCTATGCGACACCGGCTTCAGATTGGGACAATTGTAAGCGACGCCATGTTGAGTGTGAAATATATGAAAGGTGGATATATTGGCACGATAGAGGAATGGTTTATTTCCAAATTAAAACCCGGTGATATCTTTACCTTTGCAGGAAGGAATCTGGAGCTGGTGCATATTAAGAACATGCAGGTTCTGGTACGAAAATCTTCCAGAAAAACTTCAAAAGTTCCCAGCTGGATGGGTGGAAGAATGACATTTTCTGCCCAGATGAGTGAATTATTACGGGAAGAGATGTATACCGCATCTACTTTAGAAAAGGGTGATAAAAGCACTCAGGAATTAAATGCTCTGCAACCTGTTTTTGAGAGACAGAAGAAGGAGTCTGTAATCCCTAAAAGCGATGAATTTCTTATAGAAACCTTTAAAACCCGGGAAGGCTATCATGCCATTTTCTATCCTTTTGAAGGAAGGTTTGTACATGAGGCCCTGGGTAGCTTGCTGGCATACCGGATAAGTTTATTAACTCCAATCAGTTTTTCTATAGCTTTTAACGATTATGGTTTTGAGTTGCTTTCAGATCAGGAAATTGACATGCAGCAGGTGCTTGATAACAATTTATTCTCATCTGAGTTTTTGATGGACGACCTTTATAAAAGTCTTAATGCTACTGAAATGGCGAGGAGAAAATTTCGCGATATCGCCGTGATCACCGGCCTGGTATTTACCGGCTACCCAAATAAACTTATCAAAACCAAGCACCTTCAATCTAATTCACAATTACTGTTCAGTGTTTTTAGAGATTATGAACAGGATAACTTGCTATATCAACAGGCCTTTAGGGAAACTTTTGAACATCAGCTTGAAGAAGGACGTTTAAGGTTATCGCTGGACCGTATAAATGACCAGAAGATCATTTGGCGACAATGCGAAAAGCCCACGCCATTCTCATTCCCAATTATAACCGATAGGCTAAGGGAAAAACTGTCTTCAGAAAAGATTGAAGACCGAATAAGAAGGATGTTAAAGCAGCTTGAAAATTAATCGTGGTTGTTAAGCTGTTTGTCCAGGTAATGTCTTACAAGTTCTGTTGTAACACCAAATGCGACATGGGCAAAAAGCTCATTCAGCTGCATCTTTATCGGTACCTCTGTAGGTTTAGGTTCTAAGCCTAAAATAGGAAGCGAGGTTTCATGAGTAGAAGCCCAGGTAGTAGCGCCAAAAATAATACCGTCCATAGGTCTTAAGCCATTCCGGTCTTTTTTACCATATCCATAAGCAGCTCCAAGCGATCCACCCACGGGAATATTAACGAGTTGCTCAGCAAGTGCTTCATTCTGGGTACTTACAGGTGTGCCGGTTATTTTTGTAGAAAGTTCGTCAACGATCTTTATTTGAGCTGAACGTTGTTCGATCTTTCTTACGGGTAGAAACTGTTCTATAAGGCTCTTTACGGCAGAGCCTGCGAGGCCTCCAACAAAACCGGAGATCAGGCTGCGACTCGTGTTAGACATATAGGAATCTTTTTGAAGAAAAGTACTTACGCTCATAATCTTTTTCATTTTTTACAGAATAAAACTATTTATTCATTAGGTTTTGTCCAATCATTTAACATGCATTTGGCATTGCTCATTCAAATTTGATATTTTTGAATATGAGTGAAAATTTAAATATCGCCTTTATTCAGGCAGACCTGAAATGGGAAGACGCTGAAGCGAATAGAACTTTGTTTTCCAAAGAGATTGCGAAATTATCTCCTGAGGTAGATCTTATCATTTTACCGGAAATGTTTACTACCGGTTTTAGTATGAATGCAGAAAATCTGGCCGAAGAAACTGGAGGAGAAACTTTCAACTGGCTAAGAAATATTGCAGATTCTAAAACCTGTGCGGTTACTGGCAGTGTAATTATTTCTGAACATGGAAAATACTATAACAGGCTTTTCTTTGTGTATCCAGATGGCAACTATAAATTATACGATAAAAGGCATACGTTCACTCTTGCAAAGGAAGATGAGACCTATACGGCCGGTAAGCATCGATTGATTGTAGAATATAAAGGTTGGAAAATATGCCCGTTAATTTGTTATGATCTTCGCTTTCCTGTCTGGGCCAGGAATACGGTAGATTATGATCTGCTTATCTATGTAGCCAACTGGCCGGAAAAACGGGTGAATGCCTGGGACACATTGCTAAAAGCCCGGGCAATAGAGAATATGAGCTATTGTGTGGGTGTTAACCGTACCGGTGAGGATGGTGATGGTTATGTATACAATGGCCACTCTGCAGCTTATGATCCACTTGGGAAGGAACTTACACCCTTGAACCGGGAAGAGCCTTTCATTGCAGAGATTACCCTGGATAAATCTAATCTAAACGATATAAGAAAGAAATTTAAATTTCTCCAAGACCGGGACGCATTTAGTCTTCAAGAAGAATAGATTCATTCCAGTCCCAGTTTGCTCGAATATCCAGAGTATCCTTAAAATACCTGATCTTTTCTGGCTGGCGCTTTTTCAAATAGTTCCCGGTATCCCATTTTTGGTTGCCATTTCTGTCTGAAATAACCCTGATCAAAAATTTCCCGGGAGTTAAATAACTGAATGAAAATCTGTTTGAACTTTCTGAATATTGCTCAGCGATCACCTCACCCTTAGTATCGGTTAACTGAAGTAGTACCGGGAAAGATTCTATATTCTGCACATTAAGATTAATTGTGCCGTATTCAGAGATAGCCTTCGTTCTTACATTCTGGTTTATGGTATCGTTGGTTTCCTGAAACAGATCTGTAATGGCGCCGGGCAGGGCAAGAACTTTATAAGTGTTTTCAGGAGTTTTTTCGAATTTCACATGGATCTCATTTTTTAAAGGATTAAAGGTAGTGGTGAATTCAACCTTTATACTATCCTTGTCCATTATTGAAATAAATTCCTCGTTATGTTCAATGATGGGCGTATTGGCTTTAAAAATGAAATCTTTATTAATACCTCCCGTCTCGGTGGTAACACTAAGCGAATCCCTGTCTGCTTTTCCAAGTCTTACCATTAAAGTATCACGGGTTTTAGGGGTAAGAATTTCGAAATTGAGACTATCCAGATCCGGTCTAATATTATACCAGTAATACAAACTGTCTTTTTTTGGATCTTTAATTACTCTGGAAATAAAACCTTCCGGTTTTTGTGTAAGCAGGTTTATAGACAAACTGTCCAGGTTGGGAGTACCTTCATATCCAAAAAGAATCTGGTTTCCCTTAAGATAAGAAGGACGTTTTGGAGCAAATTCAAGCTCTTCCTTGAAAACCGTTATTTCATAAGTGCTGTCTGTAGGAATGCTGATATTTTCAGCAATAAACCCTATTTTTTCTTTTTTGGGATTGTATAGATAATTGTCGTTACTGTCTAAGATCCCTACCATCCTGTAAGTGCCAGCCTTAAGATTCTCCAGGGAAAAACTAAAGGTACTGTCCTGTGAATAGGTAACATAACGTGGAGTTTTCTTATATACAATGGAATCTGTAAAAGCAGAATCTATTTCATATAACATTATGGAAACAGGTGCTTTGGGAGCTTTGAGTTTAGCATCTTTTACGGTCCCTCTTACTATGAGAGAGTCTATATACTCTCCAGTGGAAAAGACATATTTAAAATAGTTGTAAGGGTTAGCTTCATTATTATCTACAATGCTTCTGCCAAAGTTAATTGCATAAGTAGTGTTCTCTTCAAGTGTGTCAAAGATCTCAATCTTAATGTCCTTTCTCGCAGTTCCCAAAGGCATGATATTCGGTTTTGGGTCCATAGGAGGGGAGATGATGATCTGTTGCTGAGGTTTCTCCAGTTTAATGTATTCATCAAAATAGATTCTTATCTCGTCTGCCTTAAAATTGGTGGAGTAATTTTCTGGATTTGCCTTAATGAATTTTGGTGGTTCCTCATCTATTGGCCCGCCTTCGGGCATTCCTTTTTTCGCGCACTGCACCGTGGTGAAAAGCAATATTAAAACTATTACGAATCCGGGTATCCTTTTTTTCATAGACGAAAACTCAAATCTTTTAGCAAAGAAACAATTATTTTAAATTACAGCGCAAAGCTTAATCTGTTATTGCCATTGTAGCTACGCTCAATTTCACGCCTGGTACCTCAAATAATTTATGAGCGCATGCTTCCAGAGTAGATCCGGTGGTTACCAGGTCATCTACAATGAGAATATGCTTATCGGAAAGAGAAGCATAATTTTGCAGAACCAGTGTTTCTTCAAGTTTCCCCCATCTGG
>JAHELO010000195.1 GCA_024644145.1 Christiangramia sp. | reverse complement strand
AAAAAGTTATCAATTACGAAAACCTGATGGAAGAATTACATTAGGTAAAATGCCAATATAAACGCGATCACCGATATGATGATCCCGGTCATGAAGACAGTATAGGTTAGCCTTAAGAGGAAATATTTGCGGTGTAATACCTTTCCTAACAGGTGCAAATCCAACATTAGCATTTCATATACGTAATCCTTGTCTCTTATCAATTTGTTCATTCCCCATTTGAACTGGTCAAACGGCATCTTATGATAATTGCCGAAAAACAGCAGGTTTACATTTCTGTTTTTTACCTGCTCCTTGGTAAATTCACCGCTGGTAACGTTCGGCCTGGTGGAAAGAATAGATAATATAATAGATGCTACACTAAAAAGGACTAAAATCAAACTTGGGATAAGCAGATGTTTATTAGATTCAGCTTCCAGCTTTGGGATAAGGTTTGCTAAAGCAAGTGAAATAATAATAGCATTAACAGATAGCAGGATGTTTGCCTTGGTATCTGCAATATCACTCAATTTAATATGGTTTCTTAACGTTACCCGGAATAGGGTTTGAATACTTCTTTCAGGATTTTCATTTTTAAACTTGGCTTTCATACGAGCCTTATGTTCCTCTTTCTTTAATTTTTTTTCCTGCTTATTTTTACTCTCAATTAGTTCCAGTAAATTCTCTTCTTTCTTTGGTTTCCATTCCTTTATAGCATAATCTGTATAGAATTGATGCTTTTCTGTGAATACCATTATATTCTCATCAAGCCATTCGGCATTGGTAAAGTTTTTAATATTATGTAATTCGAGCTCTTGCCTTAGGAACTCACTGGTCTCGTCAAAATAATCTTTACCAAAATGAGAAGAATCTGCATCCCTGATGATTTTGTCGCCCAGGCACTGCGGAATATTGGAGAATTTTGTGGCAAGAATATAGTTCTTAACTTTTTCAATCAACTCCGGAGTGGCATTATTCTCTTTTAAAAAGGCTTCGGCGATTTCGGCGCTTTTCTCTTCATGACCTTTATATTTTTCTATATAACCGGTGTCATGAAGCCATGCGGCCAGTAACAGCGCCTCCTCGTCTTTAACATTAATTTCAGAATTATCGATTAATTCTTTAGTACTTTTAACAACGCGCTGTGTATGCTGGTAGTTATGGTATATAAAGGTGTTTGGCAGTTTCTCTTTAAATAAATCTTCAACAAATTTATCAGCCTTCTCAACGAGATTATTCATACATGGAGTTATTAATTGTAAAGACCAAATTACAAAAAATATTGACCACAATTTTCTATGAAAAAAGTTAAACTTTTAGCCTCAGTTTTCACATTATCCCTAGCTTTTTCATGTGTAACGGTAGCACCTAAATACCGGGACGGGGAACCTAAAGAAAATTTTAATTATCCTACGCATAAGGAAATTGAAAAATCATTCTACCTTCTGGGTGATGGTGGATATTCACCACCCGGAGGCACTTCTCTGGGTTTAATTGCCTTTAAAACTTTTCTGGACTCGGTCAAAAAAACAGACAATTACACCCTTTTCCTTGGAGACAATATTTACCCAGACGGGATGCCTCCCAAGGATTCACCTAATAGGGAAGCAGCGGAGTACAGACTGGATGCGCAGTTGGATGCAATTGAGAATTATGAAGGTAAGGTGATCGTAATTCCGGGAAACCATGACTGGTACAATGAGAAATTAGAGGGGCTGGAACGGCAGCGGGATTATCTAAAAAGTAAGTTTGAGGATGTCTTGATCTGGAGTCCGGAAATTGGCTGTGGCCTGGAATCTTTGGAAATTTCAGAAAATATTCAGCTCATTGTTATTGATTCTCAGTGGTATCTTGAAGATTGGGATAGAAATCCTAAGATCAATGATAATTGTGAGCAAATTAAAACAAGGGAAGCCATGTTTCTGGAGCTCGAGTCTGAGATCAAAAAAAATCAGAATAAGACGGTTCTAGTGGCCCTGCACCATCCAATATATACCAATGGAGTACATGGAGGGCAATACACTATAGACCGGCATATTTATCCTTCACAAAAGAAAATACCACTTCCAATCCTGGGGTCACTGGCTACATTGATCAGGACCACAGGTGGTGTTTCTATTCAGGATGCACAGAATAACAGATATAAATCCCTGGCTCAAAGATTATCTACAATTGCTCAGGGGTATGAAAGAGTGATCTTCGCATCGGGGCATGAGCATTCACTTCAATATATTGAGCACGATAGTGTAAAACAAATTGTTTCCGGGTCAGGTTCTAAAGCCTCATATGCTACGTTAAGTAATGATGGAGTATTTGCTTATGACGGGCAGGGATTTGCCGTCCTGGACATATTTAAGGATGGTTCAACCTGGGTTAGTTTTTATGGTAATGAAAAAAACAAACCCAAACTATTATTTCAGAAGGAGATCCTTAAAACGCCGGTTCCCTTTGATTTTAAAGAATATCCCGATAGTTTTCCTGCTACCATGACTACTTCAATATATAAGGAGTCTGAAACCGATAAAAGTCCGGTGCATAAAACCCTTTGGGGAGAAAGATACCGTGAACTATATGGTACTGATGTTACTTTGAAGGTAGCAGATCTGGATACCTTATATGGAGGATTGAAGGTAGTTAGAGAGGGAGGTGGTCATCAAACGGTTTCCCTTAGGGTAAAAGACAGTCTGGGACGGGAATACAATATTCGAAGAGTCAGAAAAGATGCATTAAGATTTTTGCAAACTGTAGCATTTAAGAATCAACCGGTAAAGAATAAGCTGGAAAACACCGTAGCAGAAAATCTTCTTACAGATTTTTATACAGCGGCTCATCCCTATGGATTTTTGGCTATTCCAGCTTTAAGCCAGGCTGCGGGCGTTTATCATACTAATCCGGAAATTTTCTATCTACCGAAACAGGAAGCCCTTGGAAAGTATAACTCGGTGCATGGGGATGACATTTATATGATCGTGGAAAGACCCGAAGAAGGTTGGAAAGGTTATGAGTCTTTTGGTAGACCGGATCATGATATTGTTAGTACCGCAGATATGATAGAAAGATTAAGAAGGGATGAAAAATATAAACTGGATGAATCTGCTTACGTGCGTGCCAGAATATTTGATATGCTTATTGGAGACTGGGACAGGCATCAGGACCAATGGAGATGGGCAGAGATAGAAGATGACGAAGGGAATCATCATTTTGAACCAATCCCTCGCGACCGCGATCAGGTTTTTTCGAATTTTGATGGAGCGTTCTTTGGAACGTTGAGAGCGCTCACAGGATTTGCGAACCAATTTGCGGTGTATGGCGATGATATTAAGGATGTAGAATGGTTTAATATTGCAGCTATGGGGCTAGACCGGTCTTTACTTCAGAATACCGGTAAAGATACCTGGCTAAATGAAGCAAAATTTATTAAAGAGCATGTTACAGATGAGGCTATTGAACAAGCCTTCCTGAACTTACCAGCAGAAACCAGGGGCGAGGAAACTCAAGAATTAATAAATAACATTAAAGGCCGCCGGAATAATATTATTGATATAGCCGAAAGATATTATAAACATCTGGCGAATTTAGCAATCGTGACCGGGACAGATAAAGACGACTTTATTGATATTATCAGGTTAGATGACGGTAATACTCAGGTGACTATTACAAGAAAAAAGGACGGGGAAAGAGCAGAAAAGTTATCTGATAAAATTTATAAACCAGAAGAGACAGAAGAAATTTGGGTATATGGATTAGACGATGATGATAATATCAAAGTTAAGGGATCTGGGCCTGCCCGAATATTTGTACGGGTAATAGGAGGACAGAATAATGATTCTTATACAATAGAAAATGGAAAGAATCTAAAAGTTTATGATCATAAATCATTGCCTAATACCGTTGTAAAGAATAACGGTGCTCAACTTCGATTTACAGATAATTATGAGATTAATACCTATGATAAGGATAAGAAGACCTTTTCTTCAGGATCTATAATACCGGGAATAGGTTATAATCCTGACGATGGATTTTTCTTTGGATTTGAATTTATAAAGTCGGTTAATAAATTTAAAAGGAATCCATTTACCTCACAGCATACTCTGGCAGGTGAGGTGCATTCGGCTACGAATGGGTTTAAACTGGAGTATACCTCAGAATTTGCGAGTATAATGGGTAAATATAATCTGCAATTGGGTGCCGATTTTGCAAGTCCCAGGTATTCGCAAAACTTTTTTGGGTATGGGAATGAAACGCCCAATTTTGACGATACCAGAGGGCTTAATTATAATAGGGTAGGACTCAGTGAATATGGTGTTAAGGCAGCTCTAGTCAATAAAACCCCTTTTGGCAGCTATTTTGGTTTTACCGCAAGTTTCGAAGGAATAGAAGTTCAGGAGGAAGAAGGAAGGTTTATAAGTGAAGATTTCAACGCTATGCAACCGGATTTTTTCGATA
>JAHELO010000194.1 GCA_024644145.1 Christiangramia sp. | reverse complement strand
TCTTTCTGAAGACATTTTACAAAAATATGGATTTATTCCCAATAAAAGGAATTTTTCCAATATTAAGCTATTTAAAAAGGCCGTAATTTTTTAAGTTACGGCCAATGATGTTATTAGGTCTAATCCTATTTCGGTTATTCTCAATTCGAACGGTGAGAAATTAGCACCTTAGTTACCCGGAAAATCAGCTTTACGTTTATTCAGAAATGCGGCAGTACCTTCTTTAAAATCCTCAGTGCCAAAAGAACGGCCAAATTCATTGATCTCCGTTTCAAAACCATTTACCCCGGCTTCATAATTTGCATTAATGGCACGAATTGCGGCTGCGACAGCAACCATAGAGTTTTTCATGATCTTAGAAGCAATATTTTCTGCAAACTCCAGTAACTCATCCTGTTCCACCACATGATTTACAAGATTATACTGCAAGGCCTGATTGGCATCTATCATTCCGGCTGTCATGATCATTTCCATTGCCCGACCCTTACCAACTAGTTGCGGAAGGCGTTGTGTACCACCATATCCTGGAATTACCCCCAGGGAGACTTCAGGAAGTCCCATCTTGGCATTATCACTGGCTATTCTAAAATGAGCTGCCATGGCTAACTCAAGTCCTCCACCCAGAGCAAATCCATTCACTGCGGCGATTACTGGTTTAGGATAATTGGCTACGTAATTAAAAAGTTTCTCCTGCCCGTCTGCCGCCAGTCTTTTTCCCTCCTTAGGAGAATAATCGGAAAACTCACTAATATCTGCACCTGCTACAAATGCCTTTTCTCCACTTCCGGTTAGGATAATCACCTTCACCTCATCATCTCCTTTAGCTGCCCTAAGGGAGTCATGCAGCTCCTGAATTGTTTCGCGATTGAGTGCATTAAGCTTTTTAGGCCGGTTTATCGTGATGGTTAAAATATTGTTTTCAATCTCTTCTAAGATATTCTGATAGCTCATAAGTTTTATTTTGGAAATCTTACGTTAAATATAGTGCCTTTATTTTGTTTAGAAACAAAGCTTATGCTTCCATTATAGGTCTCCATTATATTTTTAACCATGGCGAGGCCAAGCCCCATTCCACTGGACTTTGTAGTAAATTTAGGTTCAAAAACCTTCTCCTTGTTCTCTTCAGAAATTCCGGAGCCATTATCTGCAACCGAAATGCACACCATATCCTGTTCCTCTTCCACGGTTACCAGGATCTGTGGGTCTTCCACATCTTTTAAAGCCTGAGTGGCATTTTTCACGAGGTTTGTGACCACTCTTATCAATTGAGTTCGGTCAAATTTGGCCAGGATCTCTTCTTTATCGCTCTTAAATTCAATGTACTTTTCATTAAATATATCCAGGGCGAGTTTAACGATCTTGGGTACGTTAAGAGTTTCACTTTGCTGTGCAGGCATTTTGGCAAAATTGGAAAATGCAGAAGCAATAGAGCTCATGGTATCTATCTGGTTAATTAGCGTATTGCTGTATTCGGTAACCTTTGCCTCAATCTCCGGATCGTTCTTATCAAAATTTCGCTGGAAACTCTGGACACTCAGCCTCATGGGAGTAAGGGGATTCTTTATTTCATGCGCCACCTGTTTGGCCATTTCTCTCCAGGCCTGCTCCCTTTCACTGGTAGCAAGTTTTACCGCACTCTCTTCCAGCTCGTCTATCATACTGTTATAGGCAGAAACCAGCGCGTAGATCTCCTCTGTCGCATTTGATAGTTCAATTTTCTGATTCCTCTTATCCAGCCTGGTTTGGTTGATCTTATCTGAAACTATTTTCAGGGATTTGGTGATATATTTTGAAAGGAAAAAAGAGAGGATGATCGCAATTAATAACATAAAAAGATAGACCTCTGCCATCCTCATAAGGAAATTGTTCAAATCCCGGTTCAGCAAACTGTCATCCTGTAAATATGGTAAATAGAGAATGGCCAGGGGTTTGAACTTTTGATCTGTTATATATGAATATGAAGATTGATATTTCTGCCCGTTAATCTCTGTTTTTCTAAGATATCTTTTATCTGCCGAGGCACTCAGGGCTTCAAGAACCTCTTTCGAAATCTTTACCTGCGTGGTGTCTTTAAAAAATGATTCGTCAGACTTTATAATTAGATTACCATCCAGGTCATAAATATGTATCTGCATTTCATGAACCTCAGCCATTTCATCAATCTTATGCCGCTCATTGAATATAGGTTCTAAATTTTCAGTATCCACAACATAGGTGGTACTGGCAAGTACGAACTTGATATTTTCCAGGATTGCTTTTTGCTTACGTTCCAGACGCTCTTCATGATAATTTTCAGCTTCCTGCTTGTATTGATAGACGGTCACTCCAAAAATAAGGATAGAGGCTCCCAGCACCAACAAAATCATGGAGATAAAGATCCGGGTACGTAAGGATAGTTTGAGCAGTTTCATAGTTGCAGGCTTGCCTCCATTAATACAATTATTACACCATTTCAGGCATCAGGATTTTTAGACCTAATCCTTTTATACAGTTTAATACCAAGCATCAATATAATTGCCAGTAAAAATATTCCAATAACACCATAGATCCAGTTAATGGCATCTCTCACTATAACCAGGAATATCACGGAAAAAAGGATTATGGTTGAGCCTTCATTCCATATCCGCATCTGGTTAGATGTCCATTTCACCACATCTTTTTGAAGCTGCCTATAAATAAAATGACATTTAATATGGTAAACATACAACAGTATCACAAAGCCCAGCTTAACATGCATCCAGGGCTGTTGCAGCCATTCGGGTATCATAAACAACAGAGTGAAAGCAAATAAGCTCGCCAGAATAGCCGACGGCCAGGTAATTATAAACCACAACCTCTTAGCCATTAATTTAAACTGACGGCTAAGAATAGATTTTTCCGGCTCATCTTTCTGGTATGCCTCAATCTGGTAGATAAATAGCCGGGGAATATAGAACAAACCCGCGAACCAGGTAATTACGAATATAAGATGAAGCGCTTTTATGTAATTGTAATATTCCATTAGTCAGATAAAGGAATAAGATTAGTAAGGTCTAAATTAAGTATAGAATAGGTAAGGTTCTGGACCTCAATAGATCCAATCAAGTATTCAAACATAAAGTTGCCAGTTAGTAAAAATTAAAGATAATGATTTAAGGGAATTCTCAATATTTCTATTTGAGGGTCGATACAATTTCACGGTTTAAGAAATAAGCTGTAATAATTGTTGAAAGCAAATCGGCTATTGGAAACGAGATCCAAACACCTATTTCCCCATAATACTGAGGGAGTATAAGAACAAGCGGGATAAATATGAATCCCTGTCTTGATAGCGTAAGCAAAAAAGCAGGTACAGCCTTCCCAATTGCCTGAAAATAAGCCGCCCCGATTAACTGTATGGTTACGATTGGGATTGCAGCGAAAACCCATCTCATTGCTGAAGGGGTTTGCTCAATTATAGCACTTTCTGTTGTGAATACCTTTACTATACTGGGAGCAAAGAACATGATCACTAAAAAGATCAATAATCCCATGATACTGGAATATAGAATAGCCGTATTTATACTTTTGCGAACCCTTGAATATTTGGCCGCGCCATAATTGAAGCCTGCAATTGGCAAAAATCCCTGGGTCACTCCCAATACGGGAAACAAGGCAAACATTAGCATTCTGGCGATAATGGCATATACCGTGACCGATTCTTCCCCGCCCAGATTAAAGAGGATATTGTTCATTAATAAGTAAGTGATACTCACCACAGCCTGCCGGGCAAGGGTAACGACTCCCAAAGAAGAGATCTCTTTTAAAACAGGCAGGTCCAGCCTGAAGTGTGTCAGGCTTATCTTTAATTCAGAATTCTTTGATAGAAAGAACCAAACAATATAGCCAAGGCATAACAGATAAGACGCAGTGGTGGCCAGGGCCGCCCCTTGCATTCCCATATCCATCTGATTAATAAGAATATAATCAAGGATCAGGTTCCCAACAGATGGAATAATCATGGCTATCATTGCAAACCTTGGTTTACCTTCAGCCCTTATCACGTTATTACCCATCATTGCCAGCGCCAGAAACGGAACACCGAGCAAAACGATTATATAATAGATCTTAGCGGGATCAAAGATGTCTCCCTTTCCGCCAAAAGCGGGAATTAGATCATCTACGAAGATCAGGCCTGGTATTACGAGACCTATGGCCAGGACTATGGTGAGCGTAATTTGATTGCCAAAGGTTTTAAGGGCCTTGTGCCTGTCTTCTGCTCCCAGGGCTCGGGAAATGATCGAGGATCCTCCAATCCCAATCGCCATACCCAAAGCTGCTATAAAAAAAGATACTGGCAGCACCACATTAATAGCTGCAATAGCTATAGACCCTATCCAGTTTCCAACGAATATTGTATCTATGAGAATATTTAGGGACATTACCAGGATCCCCACAGATGCAGGAAC
>JAHELO010000193.1 GCA_024644145.1 Christiangramia sp. | reverse complement strand
GTTTATTAAAGATGTGGCTTTAGACTGGGATGAAAGCATTTACCTGGAAGCTGAACCCGGGGAATATATTACAGCCGCGCGAAAGGAAAAAGGGAGTAACAATTGGTTTGTTGGAAACGTAAATGGGAATGAAGCTAGAACTTCAAAAATAAAATTCGATTTCCTGGATAGAGATAAGGATTATATCGCAACAATCTATTCAGATGCCCAGGATGCTCATTATAAAACCAATCCACAGGCTTATAAGATCAAAAAGTTTAAAGTGAACAGTAAGTCTAAACTATCACAAAGATCTGTGCCAGGAGGTGGTTATGCCATCAGTATTATGGAAGCAGAAAAAGCAGACCTGAAAGGACTGAAAAAGCTTTAAGAATTATTGGCCTGAACCCACTAGGATTATCTTGATGGATTCAGGCCATTTCTTTACCTTTAATTATAATTAATCTGATACTTCCCGGGGGGGCTTATTGGTATGCTAAAGAAAACCATCCTGGTACTAATTTCCATGGTCTCGCTTGCTGTTCACAGTCAGCGGTACAGAGACTATGAAGTAGGGCCAATGCTCAATTTTGAATATACCTCCCTGTATGTGGCCAGCAGTGTTTTTGGTGAAAAAGATGGTAAAAACTTTTCTAATTCTGGCCATGAACCTAATTATGCAGCCGGCCTTTATGGTATCTATTACTTCAGGCCTAAAATGGGGTTAGGGGCAGAACTCTATTATCAGAAAACAAGCTCCTCTGCATTAAGCGGTGGCGATCATTACAATTCTATTACTTTCATGCCTTATGTGAACTTCGATCCTTTTAGGCAGATAAGGAATTTTTATTTTGGAGCCGGCGTTGGGGCATCCTTCATTCAGGAAGCACCAGATTATGGCTCTACGGTACAGGAGAAAGATATCAGGGTAATAACCATGCCGGTGAGATTATCAACCTCCTACAGAATAAGAAATCAATTCACTTTTGAATTGGGTATCCAGGCAGAACTTCTCGAAGTAGTGAATGACCAGGTACGAAGAAATTCAGTTTATTTCGGGATAAAAATACCTGTTAACCGGGTTTTTGGAGGTTACCGTTAGACATTATTTAACTGAAAATGCTTTTAAAAACGCTTATCAGTTTTTTAACCTCTTCTTCTGTATTGTAATGTACAAGACTCACTCTTACCACTCCATTATTATCTTCCAGTTGCAGGCTCTGTATTAATTTTTTTGCATAAAAATCTCCAAACCTAATTCCAATATCGTGCGCATCTACTTTTTCAACGATCGTATTGCTTTGCATTCCTTTATGGATAAAAGAGATGGTAGGCACACGTAGGGAGGCATTAGAGACTGGCTGGCCAATAATTCTTATTTCAGGAACACTATTCAAATAATCTAAAAGTAGTGAAGCCAGTTTCTCCTCATATTGAGCGATCAGTTCAAACGACCGGTTCAGCTGTTCCCGGAAATTAGTTTCATTTCCGCCATAATGATGCTTGTACAATTCTTTGTAATATTCTATGATCCCAAGGATACTATAGGTTAACTCAAAATTAAAGTTACCCGGTTGCAGTTTATAGGGAACATCATTTTTACCAATAAAATAATGATTTAAACCATCTAATTTAAGGAGTTCATCATATTTGCCAAACATGACCGCCAGGTGCGGTCCATAGGTCTTATACCAGCTGAAAGTGTAGAAATCCACATCAAGTTCCTGCACATCCACCCGTCTGTGGGGGGCATATGCCACGCCGTCAACACAAATCAATGCACCAGCTTTATGAACCTCGGCCGCGATTTCTTTTATAGGATTAATTGTTCCAAGGACATTGGAAGCATGGGTAACCGCTACCAGGCGTGTCCTGGCGGAGAGTAATTTTTTAAGATCAGATAATTCCAGTTCCAGGGACTCTGGATTTACCTTCCAGATCTTCACCTCTATACCTTTTTCCCTAAGGTCCATCCAGGGGGAGACATTAGCCTCATGATCTGTATCTGTTACAATCACTTCATCGCCCTTCTTCCATTGTTTACTGATGCTAAGACTTAAAATTCTTAGTATCATCGTGGTTGAGGAGCCAATTACAACTTCTTCAGCCCTGGAGGCATTCAGCAATTCTGATATTTTACTGGTTGTAGATTCCAATTTTCTTCCTGCTTCCGCAGAAATTTTGTAGGAGGCACCCAGTTGTACGTTATTATTTAATAAATAGTCACTAAGGTGCTCTACTACCCCTCCGAGGACCTGTGAGCCACCGGCATTATCCATGAAAGTAAAGCCGTTTTGCAGAGCAGGAAATTGTTTCCTTACAAAATCAATATCCATCATTGTTCCAGTAGGTTTTCATTGAATAATTCTAATATCCTGCGATATTCATCGGTCCAGCTGCTGGGCTCGATGAATCCATGTCCTTCTACCGGATAAATGGCCATTTCCCAGTCTTTTTTACCTAATTCTATTAGTCGCTGGGCGAGTCTTACCACATCCTGGTAATGTACATTTGTGTCTACCATTCCATGAGCGATTAGAAGATCGCCTTCCAGTCCTTCAGCAAAATAAATGGGTGATGATCTGCGGTAAGCAATAGGATCATTATATGGGAGGTTAAGAATGTTTGAAGTGTACCCGTGGTTATAATGTGCCCAATCTGTTACAGATCTCAGGGCTGCCCCTGCCTTAAATGTTTCAGCTTCTGTAAACATGGCCATTAAGGTGATGAAACCACCGTAGCTTCCCCCATAAATACCCACTTTTTCCGGGTCTATCTCGTGATTTTCTATAAGATACTTTACTCCGTCTACCTGGTCACTAAGATCTTTTCCTCCCATGTGCCTGTAGATCCCGGTTCTCCAATCTCTTCCATATCCGGCGCTTCCGCGGTAATCTATATCTATGACGGTATATCCAAGGTCGGTTAATAAATTGTGGAACATATATTCCCTGAAATAACTGGACCACCATTTATGTGCGTTCTGAAGGTATCCTGCACCATGAACAAAAACGATAGCGGCGTCGTTTTTTACTTCTTTTTCCGGTAAATATAATCTGGCGGGAACCATCGATCCATCACCAGCTTTAAATTTAATAAGTTCTGGCTCTCTCCAGTTATATGCTGAAAATACCTGCGACTGCCCATTGGTAAGTTGCCGGGCTTTTTCCTCTGAATTTGTTTTTTTAAGATATAACTCTTCGGGTTTGTTCATATAAGAATACGAGATCGCCATATACTTTTCATCTGGTGAAAGGCTAACTTCATTCTTACCCGGCATACTTGTTAGTTGTTTCATTTCACCTCCCATAAGAGGCATGCGATAAAAATGTCTTTCTCCAGGGTGTACCTTGGACGAGGTAAAATACCAGTGTTTCTTATCCTTGGAGATCATAGGGTCAAAAACCTCATATTCGCCAGGGGTAAGGTCTTTTTTCTTTCCCGTTTCTACATTCAGAATGTATAAATGTGAGTAACCTGAATCTTCACTTTGAAAATAGATATGCTTGTTATCTGGAAGCCATCCCAATGTAGAATTTCCATAATAAGTATATCCTATTCCTGGTCCTGCTAGCCAGGCTTCATCCCGTTGCCGCTCAATTGACTGTAATGTTCCTTTTTGAAGATCTATAGCTGCGATCCAACGATCCTTATTATCTGCAGACCTCAGATTGACTACTGCATGTTTTCCGTTATCTGAAAAATATATTTTTGAGGGATAGATCTCCCGGCCTGTGCTATCCCAAACTTTATCAGGATAATCTGAAGTGTAATCTGGCTTATCATTAATACCCGGAAGCCCGGAAGTATCAAGCATATATACCGTATCTTTTTCAAAATTGTAAAGCGCCAGCTCTGCGGTATAATTTATGTCTCCCACTTTACTTCTGGCAGGGAGGTCTACCGTATACCCGCTTTCATCTACATAGTTTGGTACTACGGTCTCATTACCTTCTTCACGTGTAATAAGGCTGAAGCCAGCGAATTTAGCATCCGGTGAAATTTCCAGATTTCGTAGCCCTTTACCTTTTAAATAGAAAACGAAATCATCTTCTTTCTTTACAGATTCCCGGTATGCCTTCGAGCTTTCTTTATCCTTTTTACGCTGATTCACTACCGAAAGTAATTCCAGGTTTTCCTGTTTTAGCCATTCTTCTTTAGCTGATTTATTTTTGGGATTTTCTTTTTTAGAACCACGCTTAATATGCGTAAGCTGTTTTACATTTCCTTTTTCTGGGTCATAAATAAAAAGGTTATTATCTGCCTTAAATGAAATCCTGTTGTCTTGCAGAAAATTTGGATCTCCTATTTCAATAGAAAGATCGAGTAACACCTTTTTTTCTCTGGTACCCAGATCATAAATAAACAGGTTATCATTTTCTGTAAACACAATTTTAGATCTATCCTTATTATATTCACCCCCAGCTCTTATAAGTTTCCGGGTTTCCTTGGCTGAAACTTTCAGGATTTTTTCAGGGTCTTTAATGTTAATTCGGTGCAATGAATCTGCAGGGTTAGAAT
>JAHELO010000192.1 GCA_024644145.1 Christiangramia sp. | reverse complement strand
AGGACCATCCCGAAACTGAATTTATTGGCGGTGGCGAGGAAAGTTTTGGATATATGGTTGGAGAATTCGTAAGGGATAAGGATGCAGTGACTGCTACCCTACTCGCCTGTGAAATCGCTGCGAAAATGAAGGGAGAAGGCAGTTCTCTTTACCAGAAATTACTTGAATTGCACACCCAGTTTGGGCTTTACAGAGAGGAGCTTATTTCCCTTGTAAAAAAAGGTATTCAGGGAGAACAGGAAATAAAACAAATGTTGATAGATCTTCGGGAGAATCCATGGACAGAGATTGATGGAGAAAAGGTAGTGCTTGTAGAAGATTATAAGTCATCCCTAGCCAGAAACGTACAGGATCATACTGAAACTACAATTGATATTCCAAAATCTAATGTACTCATATATTATACTGAAAATGGTACAAAGATCGCGGCCAGACCAAGCGGAACCGAACCTAAGATAAAATTCTACATTAGTGTAAACACAGATCTTGATTCTATTGAAAATTTTGATAAAGAGAATCAAAAACTGAGTGCCAAAATTGCCCGGATAAGACAGGAATTAAAACTGGGCTAACAATTTCTTAAATGACCTATTTTCGTAAGATTCTTCAATTCGCAGTTCCTTATAAGCGATATGCGGTATTGAATATTATTTGCAATGTTCTTTACGCAATTTTCAGCACCCTTTCTTTCATCGCCCTAATCCCGGTGATCCAGGTTTTATTTGATAAAACCAAAAGGGTCTCTAAAAAACCGGTGTGGGAAGGAATTGGCAGCGCTAAAGACTATGTTACTGATTATTTTAATTATGAAGTTACTCAACGGGTAAATGAAGATGAGGTGGCGGCGCTGGTCTTTATTTGCGGGATAGTTGTCTTGCTATTTTTCCTGAAGAACTTTTTTGGGTACCTGAGCTCCTTTTTTCTCACTTTTCTCCGGAATGGAGTCTTAAGGGACCTTAGAGATGCCATGTATAAAAAAATACTTGCACTACCCGTCTCTTATTTTTCAGAAAAGCGAAAGGGCGACACTATTTCGCGGATTACTGCCGACGTTAATGAGGTACAAACCTCCTTTCTATCTATTTTAGAATTGATCGTAAGAGAGCCATTAACTATCCTGTTTACCATAATCGCCATGCTCTTAATGAGTGCCAAGCTAACCCTCTTTGTTTTTATTTTCTTACCGGTTGCGGGATTTGTTATTTCACTTATAGGAAAGCAATTAAAGAGACAATCAAATTTAGCACAGGAAGAGAATGGACATTTTCTGAGTATAGTTGAGGAAACTTTATCAAGTTTAAAGATCGTAAAAGGATTTAATGCTGAAAAAAAGTTTTATAACCGTTTTCAGGAATCTACGAATCGCCTGAATAATATCCTTAATAAATTGGTGAATCGCCAGAATATGGCCTCTCCTACCAGTGAATTTCTGGGTATTTTCGTTATCGTGATCATTTTGTGGTTTGGCGGAAACATGGTACTCATAGAACAAAGTCTGGATGCAGCTACTTTTATCGCTTTCCTGGGACTGGCTTATAACATCCTAACCCCGGCAAAACAAATATCAAAAGCATCTTACAGCGTTAAAAAAGGTAATGCCGCTGCCGAAAGAATTCTAGCAGTCCTGGAAACCCCTTCTACAATTACAGATGCTCCAGAGGCTGTAGAAAAGCAAACATTCAGTTCAGAGATCAACCTGGAAAATATAGAATTTAGTTATGAAGATGAAAAAGTCTTAAAGAACTTCAGTCTTACTGTACCTAAGGGCCAGACAGTAGCCCTTGTTGGTCAGTCAGGTTCGGGTAAATCAACTATAGCCAATCTTCTCACACGCTTCTATGATGTAGATAAAGGTGCGATAAAGATCGATGGACTGGATATAAGAAATATTAAAAAAGCATCTCTTAGAAATCTTTTAGGTCTGGTAACCCAGGATTCCATTTTATTCAATGACTCTATAAGGAACAATATTTCACTGGGAAAAGATGGTGCAACCGATGATGAGATAATAGATGCCCTAAAAATTGCCAATGCATGGGAATTTGTAAAAGACCTTCCTGCAGGACTGGATACCAATATCGGAGACAGCGGAAATAAACTAAGTGGCGGGCAAAAACAACGACTTTCCATTGCCAGGGCAGTTCTAAAAAATCCACCGGTTATGATCCTGGATGAAGCAACTTCGGCGCTGGATACTGAAAGTGAAAAACTGGTACAGAAAGCCTTGGAAAATATGATGAAGAACCGCACTTCTGTAGTCATCGCCCACAGGCTCTCTACTATTCAGAATGCAGATAAGATAGTGGTAATGCAACGTGGAGAAATTGTTGAACAGGGTAAACACCAGGAATTAATTAATGCCAGCGGCACTTATAAGAAACTGGTTGAAATGCAATCGTTCGACTAATCATCAGGTAAAATATGAGCATAAAAAAATGGATGATATAAGTAGGAATCATCCATTTTTTATAAACATTATTTCCACATCGGGGCGAGTGAAAATAACACGATTCAATTTTATTTTTGTTTGGGACAAAAAAAGATTAAATCAATTTGATAGTGTAAACATAAAAAGAATAAATCATAAAACCAAGAAAAAAATGCACTTTATCCTTATTTTTTGTTTTTAATCGATTTTATTGCGCCGTATGGGACATAATATCCTACAATATATAATTAAATATTTCGATTACTATTATTTTCTCTTTTCAATATCTTTACACCACAACCAGCATTAGAATTCCGCATTGCAAAACCCTGAAGATAAATTCGTAAAGCGATTGCAGGAAAGCTCCACAGCCCAGGAAGCTTTCAGGGAACTTATCTCTGTTTATAAAGAAAGGTTATACTGGCACATTCGTAACATGGTGAAAGACCATGATGATACAGACGATATCCTTCAGAACACCTTTGTTAAGATCTTCAGGAACATTGGTCAGTTTAAGGGAGATAGTAAATTATATAGCTGGATGTATCGTATCGCTACCAACGAGGCCATTACATTTTTAAACAAAAAGGCCCGAAGATTGCATATCACATCTGAAGAACTACAGAATCAGATCATAGATAATCTTGAAAGCGATGTATATTTTGAGGGCGAAGAAATTCAGATAAAGCTACAAAAGGCCATAGCCACCCTGCCGCAAAAGCAACAGCAGGTTTTCAATATGAAATATTTTGAAGAACTTAAATACCGGGAAATGGCAGAAATTCTTGGTACCAGCGAAGGAGCGTTGAAAGCTTCCTATCACATAGCGACCAAGAAAATCGAAGATTATTTAAAGAGCAATTAAACCATTGAGTATAAGAACAGTCAAATTATAGATGAAACCTGAAAGATCTAAATATTCGCAAAGCACTGGCTTTAAAGTTCCCGAAAATTATTTTGGGAGTCTTGAAGATAAGATCATGAATAAAATAGACTATCAGGCTAATAATATCCTACCCGGGAACAAAGACGTATTTAGGGTGCCAGATTCTTATTTTGATAACCTTGAAAACCAAATTCTGGAAAGGATTTCGGAAAGAAAACCGAAGGTTATTAGATTGATAAGGAAGGAGTACCTATTTTATGCCGCTGCTGTAGCAGTATTAGCTTTACTAATGTTTGGAGATTTCTTTAAAACCGGTACTAACACGACGATAGGTTGGGATGACATTGAAGTTTCAACCATGGAGCGGTACATAGACGAAGGTTATGAAATGGGATATTTTGAGTTGAATACATCTGAATATGCAGAATTCATATTAAAAAATGATGAGATCTTTACAGAAGAGGATATCAACGCTGTAAATTCTGATGCAGTACTGGAATATATCGGAGAAAATATTGAAGACCCTACTTTTATTTTAGAATAGATATGAAAAAATTATTATTTATAATCTGTATGATTTTCATTTCGTTGCCAACTTTTGCTCAGGACGGCGAGCGGGATGAGCACAGGGAAAAGATCAAGGCCCTTAAGGTGGCATATTTTACTCAGGAACTCAATTTTGATGAAAAAACAGCAGAGAAATTTTGGCCGGTTTATAATAAATATGAGAAAAAAAGAAGGGAATTGCATTCCCGTGAGCATATAGAGCTAAAAAATGTGGAATGTATTAGTGAGGATGAAGCTGAAGATCTTATAAGTGAATTTCTTGACGTAGAAAGTGAGGAATACCGGATCAAAAAGCAATTGTTTAAAGACCTAAAACACTTTATGACGGCTCGGGAAATTATTAAACTTCATAAACTCGAAAGTGAATTTCATAAAAAACTCATTAAAAAATATCATTCTAAACGAGAAGAAAAACAGAACAGCAGTAGCAAATAGGATTTTAAATTTAGTTTTTGGTTAGTTAGTAGTAAATAGTCCGGCAGATATAAAATTAGCCGGACTATTCTATTTTATTGAAATTTTAACCTGGCTACTCTACCCTTCCCTGCGGCATAAGCGACCGTATCATTAAGAAACCTAAGGGTATAAAAACTTTCATTTAACAGTCTAACCCAGGTTTTTCCTCTATC
>JAHELO010000191.1 GCA_024644145.1 Christiangramia sp. | reverse complement strand
TTTGTGAGGATAAACTTCCCATCTTCTTTAAGATCGAAATGCAGCCTTTCATACATTCCTTCTGGCAGTCCATCATATTCGAATTGATTCATGCCGGTATATCTGAAAATTTTTCCAAATACGTCATTTTTCACCCACAGATCCCCATCTCTTTCAAAAAACTCTGTAACCACACCTGTATTCTGCTCCTTATATTTACCGGATAATTTTTGTAGAGCCACATCTGTGGCCTTTAATTTATCGTTCATATTACAATTGAAAACGATATTAACCTTCCCGTCTTTTCTGTTCAGTTTTAAAATTCTTTTACTTGCCTTAGGATTGGCCGAAGATGGGTCATTTTTCAGATGTGGATCGTCTTGAAAATAGATCTGGGTAATCAATGTTTGATACCCGGGAGCTGAGATCATCATATGGAAATGTGCCGGCCTGTAATTACCCCCACCGGCATCATAGGGCACTGGCAGTTGGGTCGTAAAATTATATTTACCATCTGCACCGGTATAAGTAGTGCCGCGATATCTAAACTCGCTGGAATCGTTATCATAAACTTCGCTGGAAGAACAGTGCCATAGTTCCACCTTTGCATTATCATATGCGGTAACACAATCTTTATGTCTTACAACACCTGAAAGTTCAACAATTTCCCCGGGAAGGTCCTCTATAACCAGGTTACTTCGTACCGGGCTGTCTGGCCGGTAAAAAGGCCCCAATATATCTGATGTGGTTTCGCAGTCACCAACATAACTCATACCATCAAACCTGATAAAGCCAGTCGTGGAAATTGCAATTATGCCCAATCCCGTTAGTTTGGTGAATTCTCTGCGTTTCATAATTACTTTTTAAAATGAAAAAATTCCGGCCTCTCAGTGCCAGGAAACAGCTTTAGTAGCATTCAATTAAATTGGAAACTATAATTTGGCAGAATGAGGGGTGGAGAAGATCCGGTGCAGGCAAACTCACTATTTCCTGAAGCTCTTCAGTATTCTCCTATTTTTTAATGATCCGTGATTTATCGGTAAAGCCCTTTATCTGAATATCTGGATTACCATATACATATATCTTACTTTTTCCTTCTGCATTTATCTCTATCGTTTTACTGGCATCTACATAGATATCTGAATTGTTCTTGGAATTCAGCACCGCTGTCTGGGTTTTCAGTTTTTTAGCATTCAAATTGGAGGAACCTGAAAGTTCATAGAAAACCTTCTCAGCTTTACCGTCCAGTTTTACTCCGGCATTTTTGTGAAGTACAACCCGAAGCTCTTCGCTGTTAAAATCTGCCTTAAGATCTGAGCGGTCTTTCATGTTCACTACGATCTTATTAGCCCTGAGATCCAATTTCCCTTTAGAATTATTATTCAGGAAAAAAGTGGCTTCCTGTTTTATATTAAGATTCATATCTATTTCACTGGAATTATTAAGATAGACATCTATCTTATCCAGATTCAATCTGGATCCTGACTTAACCACAGCCTGATCATTAAGACTTATGCTTTCGATGGTAACAAGATTCAGGAATAGGTGCAGCTTTTTACTATTCACAATTTTACTACGGGTGGAAATCTTTAACACTCCATCGCGAACATCCACCTGTACCTCTTCTGAGAGATTTTGGTCTGTAGTAAGAACATAAGAATTCCTTGAAGAAGTTTGAATTTCCACTAAAAGATTATCTGAGACCTCAAGTTTATTAAATTCACCGGTAATCTCGCCGGAAGTACTTACAACTTGCTTATCTCCTTTAATTTTTTGCTTTTTCTGGGCATGGAACTCTACAGGAGATATCAGAAGAACTATTAACAGGAATATTAAATTTTTCATGAGTACAGATTTTAAAAGAAATCTGGAGCATTACTAAAGTTAGATAAAAGTATTTGATTTTCAACTAATTAAATCACATTTCAACATTGCTTAAATAGTTACAAAAATAGCATGCGAAAAAAGCGAATGATTTGTTTAATCATTACCCATAAGCCCCCTGCCACTTGTTTTAACACCGCGGCCTTATTCGAAAAGTCTTAGAATGGAGTAAGCTGCCTTTATTTATTGGAAGCAGTTGTTCTACCTGGTTTGGCATTTAAGCCAAAATCCCGTTGTACGCTGGCATACCATTCATCATCATTCGCAGCGTTCCAGCTAATCCAATCTTCGTCGCTCATAGAGGCCCGCCATTCCAGAAAAGGTATTGCATCTGGTCCTACAGGATGCCGTAATTGCCATGAATTACTGTTAGCGATCTCAAGGATCTTATCTGCAACCAGACTTGCACTAGTGGGATGCTTCAAAGATTCTTTAAAAAGATTAGAGAACCGCTCTGTAATTGGAGATCGGGTAACGGTATAATTTTTACTAGATATATCCCTGGCCATATCTGTATCTATAATTCCAGGTTTTACAATGGCTACGCGTATATTATATGGTTTCATCTCCTGGGCTAATGCTTCACTGAGAGCTTCTACAGCAAACTTGGAAGCACAATAACTGGTTAATGGAGAAGTAGAAATATGGCCTGCCACCGAAGATACGTTAATTATGCAACCGGAACTTCTCTCCCGCATAGAACTCAGCACCGCTTTTACACAGCGAACAATACCAAAATAGTTGGTTTCCATTACTTCTTTGAACTGGGATATATCCATTTCTTCTATGGTGCCATGCCTTTCTATACCCGCATTATTAACAAGCACATCTACCGCACCATGTTCTTTCAGGATCTTACCTATGGTTTCTTTAACCGATTCATCTGAATCTACATCCATCTTTAGCAAAGAGATAGAAAGTGATTCGTTCTTGGTTGCATCTTTTAAATGAGTTGCTAATTCGGGTTTACGCATGGTAGCAAAAACCTTATAGCCCTGCCTTGCGAAGGTTAGACTGGTATCCAAACCTATTCCCCTGTTTGCCCCTGTAATAATTACTGATTTCATAATAATAAAATTTAGAAGCAGGCATGATTACAAGACAGGATATGAGTCTGTTTTACAGTATTTTAATTTACAACATAAAGCTTATTTGAGAAAATAACCGACAAGATATTTTATATAAAAAGGACGAGGCAAATTATATTCAATAATCTTCGAATTTAGAACCCGGCTAGCTGGATAAGTTGAATATAATTACCATTGGCATCATCAAAAACCGCCTCGTAACCATAATCGGTCTTTGCAGGATCCTTTTTAAACTTTACTCCTTTTTCCTTCAGCTCCTTAACCGTGGCCTCTATATCTGCAGCACTAAAAGTAATTACAGGAATCCCCATCTCATAAAGTTTTTTCTTATAGTCTATTGCAACCTGTATTCCATTAGGTTCAGTAGGTTCCAGTAAAATAGTAACTCCTTCACGGTCTTCAGGCGATTTAACAATAGCGATGTAATTTTCCGGTGAATACATTACCTCTTCAAAACCCAGAACTTCGGTATAATATTCAAATGCCTTAACCGGATCTGCTACAAATACGCTCACCATAGCGACTTTCATTGGATGTTTATTTTGTCCCATAGTTTGAAATGTTACGAATGTCATTAAAATTAATACAAATAATTGTTTCATGGTATGTAATTTAAAACCTGATTGAAGGTATAATTTTTTGAAGAATTCATAAGTTTTTAAAGCTGCCAGGTTCTTTTTTACCATTTTACCAGGTATGTAAAGCTATGGTTTGAACAACTGATAAACATTTGTTAAGCCCGTAATTTCGCATATGCCGCCTCGTCCAACTAATCAGAAAAAACTTAAAACAAAATTATGTCAAATACTAATTATAAGATAGGATTGAGTTCCGTAGAACCAGAAAATGCAAACGAAGATCAAAAATCATTACTCGATAGAGCTCAAAAAGAGAACGGAATGATCCCGAATATGTACAAAAACATGGTAAATCTTCCGGGGCTTCAGGAGACCTATGATACCGGTTACAAAAATTTCAGGCAGCAAAGTGGTTTTTCACCAGCCGAGCAGGAAGTGGTCTTTCTTACCTTAAGTGTAGATAATAATTGCGGTTATTGTACGGCCGCACATAGTTTTATTGCAGATAAGATGTCTAATACGCCTGAGGAGGTAACGAATGCGATTCGCGAAAACAAAGAAATTCCAGATGCAAAGATGTCTGCCCTTTCTAAATTCACAAAAATCATGAATACCAGTAGAGGAAATCCTTCAGAGGAAGAAGTAAATGAATTTCTGGGCGCTGGATATTCTGAAAAGCAAATTCTTGCTATCATTCTGGCCCAATCTGTAAAGACGATCAGCAATTACTCAAATCATATTTTTCATACTGAAGTAGATGAGGCTTTCAGCAGTAGAAAAGTGGAAACTGCATAAGAAATAATCATCATTGAATACTTAGACTTTAAGAGCTTCGGAACTTAAAGGCTAATATTCTATGTTCAAAAAATAAATTACATGCAATTATTAAATTCATATAAATTAAAAGGTTTAACATTAAAGAACCGAATGGTGATGGCTCCTTTAACCCGCGCCAGAGCTACAGATAACATTCCTAATGATC
>JAHELO010000190.1 GCA_024644145.1 Christiangramia sp. | reverse complement strand
TTTTGAGTTCTCTTTTTAAAGCGGCAAGATCATTTATTTTTAAAACAAAAGCGGCATTTTCCGGGATAGCGTCCTTCAGAGAAAGGGTCGATTTCTCAGAGGAGGAACATGCAAATAGTGAGATTGCGGTGAAGCAAACCGCAAGGAAACTTTTCATTCGGGGATTTTAAAACAAATTTATAATATTAAAATTCAAGTGACACCTGCTCACTTTTAATTTTAAACGTTTTTCGATGGTATTTGGTGAGACCGTATTTTTTTATGGCCATTCTGTGTTCCAGGGTGGGGTAGCCTTTGTTTTGTTTCCAATTGTACATGGGATATTCATCATGTATGGTTTCCATATAAGAATCTCGCATGGTCTTGGCCAAAATGGATGCAGCGGCAATGCTCATAAATACGCCATCTCCTTTAATGATACATTCATGGGAAATAGTGCGGTAAGGCTTAAACCGGTTCCCATCTACCAAAATATGCCGGGGTTCTATTGTTAATTGCTCTAAAGCCTTGTGCATCCCAAAAATAGAGGCTTGCAGGATATTCATGGTGTCTATGGTTTCCGGATCCACATGGGCTATCCCGAAACTTAAGGCCGTCTGCTCAATTTCCTGCTTTAGAATTTGTCGTTGCCTGGCGGTTAATTTCTTTGAATCATTAAGTAGACCATTGGCGTATTCCGCCGGGAGGATAACAGCAGCTGCGGTAACAGGACCGGCCAGGCATCCCCTCCCGGCCTCATCTGTTCCGGCCTCCAACAAGAAACGATGAAATTTCTTTAACATAACAGGCTAAACTCTTTTATTTATCTCCAAATATTGTAAATAAATAGTTTTAATATTGTTAAATAAATTGTCAAATACGCATCAATTTTCGATTAATCTTGAATGTTTCGCAATAACGAGCCATATTTTAACAGTCCTTAACCCTGCCTTCACATCTTATTTGGATAATAAACTATTAATTCTTTTTTTTGCACCTGGCTAATTCAAAAATCAAATTAAATGAAATCAAAGTTAACATGGATGTTGACACCATTATTGGTGCTTTGCATGAGCTTCTCATTTGCACAAGAGAAGGCGATTTCAGGAGTGGTGACTGACCAAAATGGTCTTCCATTACCTGGTGTAGCTGTCGTGATCGTAGGAACATCGACGGGTACACAAACCGATTTTGACGGGAACTATAGCATTTCTGCCCAAGTAGGACAGGTTTTACGTTATAGCTACCTGGGGCAAAAAACGGTGACAAGAACAGTAGGTGCTCCGAGCATCATAAACGTTCAAATGGAGGACGATGCTGAAGCGTTACAAGAAGTTGTAGTACAAGGGTATCGTAACTCTACCAAGGAAAAGTCGAGTATTGCATCGGTAACGATCAGTGCTGAGACTATTGAGAACAGACCCAATGCTAGTTTTGTTCAGACGCTGTCTGGGCAGGTAGCAGGTTTGAACATTACTACTTCCACAGGACAGCCTGGTGCTGCTTCTAATGTAAACCTAAGGGGTGTAACTTCTATTAATGGTAACACACAACCTCTGTATATTATAGATGGTGTGCCTGTAGATGAATCTAACTTTAGGAGTTTAAACCCGCAAGACATTGCTTCCGTATCTGTATTAAAAGATGCCGGTGCAACTGCCATTTATGGTAACAGGGGTGCAAACGGGGTAATTGTGATCAAAACACGTCAGGGAAATTTCAACACCGGACTTCAGATCAACTATACAGGGATCATGAGTTTCAGTACGTTGCAGGATAATGACTATAACCTGATGGACTCTCAGCAGCAACTAACTCTTGAGAATGACAGAGGTGCAGGTCGTGGAGCTACCTTAACTCCGGCTGAAATTGCTTTAGCACCAACGTTTGACTGGGCTAACTTTTTCTTTAGAACAGGTCTTACACAGAACCATACTTTATCCTTACAGTCAGGAAGTGAGAATTTTACTCAATTTACTTCTTTTGGATATTACGATCAGGAAGGTATCCTAAAGGATTCCGGACTTAAAAGATTTAGTATCAGAAATAATACGACTGGTAAATCACAGAATGAAAAGTTCAACTACAGTACAAACTTAACTGTGAACTACTCTTCTTCCAATGAACCAAACTCAATTGGATCTGGTGCTATAAACAGGAACTATATTTTAGGTGCTTATCAGTCTGTACCTTATATAACACCTGATGATTATGAAGACGGTGCTGCTTTACTATCACCACTACTTTTCTCTAATACACCTTTATTCTTATTAGATAGGTTATTGACCTATTCCAGGAAGGATGAAGAAGTTAAGATGATCGGAAGCTTTCAGGCAGGTTATGACCTTACAGACAATCTTTCTGCAAACGTAACCATGAGTGCCGATTACCAGAGTCAGTTCTTGACAAGGGCAGAAGGTCCGGAGTCATTTAACGCTCTTCTTTTCGGAGGCGCTGAGAATCCTACTTCTGGATTTCAACAGCAGATCTCAACCAGACAGTTTAGTTACAACCAGGTAACTTCTTTGAACTATAATAATACCTGGGGAAAACATACCGTAGATGCCGGTGTTTACTCGGAATACTTTAAAGCACATTTAAGATCTTTTGGATATTTTGCCAATGGGTTGAATCCAAAAACCTTCTCTCCTGGAGATGGTGCAGGTCTTATCCCTGTGTTTTATGATACAAGTATAGGGGCACTATTATTCCCGGATAACCCAACTGCAACTATTAGAAATGCAGGGTTGTTCTCTGTGTTCAGTCAGGCTGATTATGATTACGATGGTCGTTACGGTATTACTGGTACGGTTAGACGTGATGCTTCCTATCGTTTTGCAGGAAGTAACAGGTATGCTACTTTTTACTCTGTAGCAGGTAGATGGAACATAGACAACGAGGCATTTATGGAAAATTCTGTTTTCGATGTCTTAAAACTTAGAGCTTCTTACGGTACCTCTGGTAACCAGACGATCTCAGGAAGTGGATATTTCTCTGCTCCCGATTTAACAAAGAACTTCTTTGCTACTGGAACAGGATATGGAGGTAACAATTCTATCTTCTTATCTCAGATCGCGAATACAACCTTGCGTTGGGAAACTGTAACACAAACCAATGTTGGTTTGGATTTCGAGTTATTCAACAACAGGTTAAGAGGTAGTGTAGACGGATATATCAAAGAAACTTCGGATCTATTCCAAAGTACGCCTGTTTCTGCCATCAATGCGGTAACTCAGTTAGATGCTAACACGGGTGATTTGAAGAATACAGGGGTAGACCTTACCATAAACTACAACATTTTAAATGGTGGTGATGATGGTTTAAATTTAGTTCTGAACTTTGTAGGTAACTACAATAAACAAGAATTAAGTAACCTTCCAAGTGAGGATGGTGAATTGATTGGTACAGGACGAGATGGTGGTAAACTATTCGAATATTACACAATTCGCTATGCAGGGGTGAACCCAGCCAATGGTAACTTGTTGTTCTTAGATGCTGATGATAATATTACGGAGAATCCTGATGCAGATACAGACAGGGTTTGGTTAGATAAGAACATCTTCCCAGATTTCAACGGTAGTTTTGGATTTAACCTGGATTACAAAGGCTTCTTCCTTCAAACTCAATTTAACTACACAGTTGGGGTAGATCGTTACGACTTTGATCTTTCCAGCTTCCAGAACCCTGATAACATTGGGCAGTTCAGATCATCTAGAGACCTTTTAAGAGCGTGGGCACCGGATAACAGAATTACGGATATCCCTTCGTATGATGCTTTTAACAGATCTTCTTTTGCTTCAGACAGATATGTCACTAAAGCAGATTATGTAAGATTACGTTTTGTATCTCTTGGTTATAGCTTCCCAGCGAAATACCTGGAAGGAACAGGATTGTCTAGATTTAGGATATTTGGAAATGCTGAGAACCTATTCACCTGGAGTGAATGGAGAGGGTTCGATGCTGAGGCGTTAAGTAATACTTCACGTTTGTATCCAACGCCTAAGACATTATCAGTAGGATTTGAATTAGGATTTTAAAATAAAAAGAGCAATGAAAAATTATAAAAAAATATTTTATCTTTTTGGATTGGTGACAATGCTCGTAGCTTGTAATGACGCTATAGACATTGACCAACCAGGACGACTAGACGCAGATGCTGCCTTTGAAAGTGTAGCAGACTTACAATCCGGACTTTTCGGAGTGTATGCTAATTATGACCTAAGTGGTGAGATCGCCTTTAGTTCTATTTTTACCGACGAACTTTCTATCGGTTTTGATAACGGAGGACAAGGTCTTGCAGATTACGGATTTGTTTTAAATGCAGGGAGTACTGCTCCACAGGCATTCTGGACAGGCGCTTTACAGGCCATAAACTCAGCCAACAGGCTGATTGAAGCGGCTCAGCTTATTACGCCAGAAGCAGGTGAGGAGACCCAGTATAATAGCATCCTGGGACAAGCCTATTTCTTAAGAGCATGGGGACATTTCTTTATGCAGGAGTATTTTACTACCAATTATGAAGATGATAACGCCTT
>JAHELO010000189.1 GCA_024644145.1 Christiangramia sp. | reverse complement strand
GCTCTACATGAGAAACCGCATCATAAATTATATCATGTAACTGGTGTCTTTCTTTTTTAAGATCCAGTTCATTTTTTTCCAACTTTGATATTCGCAATACATTTTCCACCTGTGCATGCATTCTCTTATTCTCATCCCTAATCATTTGCAGATATCGAGATACCTTAGACTGATCTTCAATGACCTTAGGATTTTTTATCGCATCCAGCGCCAGATTTATCGTAGCTATAGGCGTTTTAAATTCGTGGGTCATATTATTTATAAAATCTGTCTTTATCTGAGATATCTGTCTTTGTTTGATCAACTGTGACAACGCACTGGAATATGCTATCACAATAATCAAAGTAAATATAATAGACAGGCATGCCATTAAAATCACTGATGATAATACCGCTTCCTTCTTATTAGTAAAGTTAACCAATAACTGGTAACCGCTATTTCCTACCCTGTCCATAAACAACGGAACCGCATAGGTTGCAGGATGGCTCAGACTAAAATTTTCTGAATGAAGACTGGTGGCAATAGAGTTATTATACACTCCATATTCAAACTCTGTCTTCAGGTCCCTGCTTTTCAGTTCTTCCTGCAGTAGTTCTGTTATGGTTTCTTTTGAAACCCTTTTATGCACCGGCAATCGTCCTACCAGTTCTGTAATCGCCGAACGCAGAATATCCTTTTCCACTTCTTCCATCCTGGACATTCGCTCAATATGTTCAATCCGCTGCCGGGCACTTAGATTGTCACCATCCAGCTGATTGTTCTTCACAATATCGGTCACCCTTTTATTAATCATTTTGGTGAACTGAATACTGTCCTGCGCATATTGCAAAAATCCTGAAGAGACTTTATAGTCTTCTTCTAGAATTGTCTCATAATTGAAGTAGGTTTCGTTACGGTCTTCATTTCTATGGGAGTAGAAATATTCTGTCAAGGTCCTGTCGCTTAATTTGCTATTTATACTATCAGGATTCTTAAACTGAAAATAATATTTCTCAAATTCCTTTTTCTGAATCTCTTCAGAAACATTGATTAATGCCTGTTTAGCATTGTAGGAAAACTGCTCTTCACGGTCATCAATAGTGCTTTTAATCCAATATCCCTGAACGAAAATAATGCCGATAAGTGACAGGCTCATTAGGGCAACGAGAAGGACGAAAAGCTTCTTATTCATGCGGTCAAAAGTAATATTTTAACATTTAGAGGTTAAAGTGTTTAACCAAATGTTAACAGAACTTCTGGGAATTTTTGCCTGCTTTTAAGATTTCGCCATGTATATGTGTAACCTGTTGTTTGGTATACTCCAGATCCTCATTATCTATTACGAAACTGGCCAACCTGGATTTTTTTTCATCATTCCACTGGTTATCCATACGTTGCTGAATTTCCTCTATAGAACTATTGTCTCTTTTTTGGAGACGCTGCACCCTTGTTTCCTTTGATGCAGTTACCAGGATTGTAAGATCGCATTTCTTATCACCACCGGTCTCGAATAAGATAGCAGCCTCATAGATCACATAGGGTGAAGATTGATCAATAAGCCAGCTCTTAAAGTCATGTTCTACTGCAGGATGGATAATCCCGTTAAGTTTTTGTAACTCTTGCTTATCACTAAAAACCCGGGAGGCAATAAATTTTCGATTAGGTGTATTACCGGAATAAGCTGCTTCACCAAAAAGTTCAATGATCTTCTGCCGGATTTCTGTAGATGTATTCATTAAACGCTTCCCTGCATCATCTGCAATGTAGACCGGTATTTTAAGATCCCGGAAAAAGCCGGCCACAGTGGTTTTCCCACTACCAATTCCTCCTGTGAGCCCTACGACTTTCATCTCTTGATCACAAATTGAATTTGCCGTTCATTTAAACGCACACTATTTATAAAGGCAGGTTTTTCCACGATCTGGGCAATCATATAATCATCCCCTCTTTTCACTTCTTTATAATCACAAACCACTCTGAAGTCGGCAGCACTTACACTTTCAAATTGTTTAAGATTCACCTGATAATAGACAATTACAGTTTTAGGAAAATAAGCCAGATTAAGATTATTGGGCACATTGATAACCTCAATTGCAATTTCTGCACTGCCCTCTGTGAATTTCTCCACCTTCTGAAAATATCCTATACTATTTTCATAAAAGCTCAAAGCCCCAAGTCCGGAGGTATCTATATCTACCTCTCCATTAAGGTTTTCGTTCACCCTACTTAAACTTAAACTTTCTGTATACACACTTTCAATGGTATCAATGATCTGTCCGGGACCACTTACCCTTACTGTGTCTGGCAGCAATTTCACCGGATTTTCTGCTGAATATCCTACAGCGTAATTAATTTCTATACGCGGGATCACCTTCAGCACTTTTTCCTTCTTTAGTTGAAAGGGGACCACGATCTCATCCTGCACAATAAGTGATTTCTCAAAATCTATCTTTAATTGCTGTTCGATATCTGAAAGATGATTTTGAAGGGTATAAACCAGTTGTCCATCAGTTTCCTTTGCTTTTGAGAGATCTACTTCCAGCTGGGGGTTGAAAATTTTGTAGTAATAGATACTGAAGCCGTTATCCTGCAGTTGAAGGTCTATATGATCTGGAATATCATCTGAAAGGCTTTTATCCAGGGGTGCATTAATATAATTTACAGGAATCTCAATTAGCTGGGTATAGGTTTTTGAAAACTGTACCAGCACCCAGACCACCGCTGAGAAAAGTAGAAAAAAACTGAATGTCTTAACACTCGACCTTTTAAATCTTGGTTTTCTACGCACCTATGTTTTGTTTAAAGAATAAATGAGGAAATTCCTTTTCAGGCTTTCTGTTCAATAATACGGTTTTAAAGGTGGAGGTCAGGAACCCCAACCCGTATCCTGTAAACTGTACCAGAACAGCTTTTATTGCCAGAATTCCAATATAAAAACTTTTATTTTTTAAACCAGCATCCACTCCAATTATGATGAAATAAATAAAATATAAACCCAGAAAAAAGAATTCTCCTGCGATCGCCAGAAATACAGAAAGCAGCAGGCCAATGATAAATAAAGCAGGAAACCAATATGTTATTTTAGAGGAACCTGGATGCCATTTATTAAGTATAGGCCGTACCAATCCAAATTTTTTCACCTGGTTATAGAATTTCGTCCAGTCTATTCTACGCTTATGGTAAACTTTTGCTTCAGGGATCAGGCATATTTTAAAACCTGCCTTTTTCAGTCTTAGACTAAGGTCTGGATCTTCCCCCGGGTGTATTTGCCCGAAACCCTGGCTGGCCTCAAACGCCCTTCTACTAATCCCCATATTAAAGCTGCGAGGCTGAAATTCATCCACTGCCTTTTTTCCGCCTCGTATTCCTCCCGTTGTAAAAAATGAGGTCATGGTATAATCTATAGCCTTTTGAACATTGCTAAATGAGGAGTGAGCGGCGTCTGGCCCGCCAAAACAGTCACAAAAATCATGGGACAGAAAACTATGTACTTCCATCAGGTAGTATTCAGGAAGTATAACGTCTGAATCCAGAATAAGGAAATAATTGGCCCGGGCTTTTTTCATACCGTAATTACGGGAGTCACCGGGACCGGAATTAGACTTATAATAATATCTTATGTTTAGATCTTCTGAGAATGTTCTTACAATTTCGTCTGACCTCAAACTGGAACCATCTTCAACGATCACCACTTCAAAAGAAACTTTTGAAATTAATTTCCTCATACTCCCCAGCAACTCCCTGATCTCATCAGGGCGGTTATATACCGGTATTATAAAGGAATATTGTGGTTCCATGAAAATGATTTTAAAAAAAAACTGCCGAAATCTGCTCTATTAAGATACAGTTTTTCGGCAGTAATATTTAAATAATTTCTACTCTTCGTCTTTCGTAAAGGCTTCCATTACTTCCTGGCTCACACCGGTATTTGAGAAACCACCGTCGTGAAAAAGGTTTTGTAAAGTAACCTTTCTGGTAAGGTCTGAGAATAACGTAAGTGTATAATTAGCACATTCTTCTGCTGTTGCATTCCCAAGCGGAGACATCTTTTCGGCAAATGAGATAAACCCATCAAATCCTTTTACCCCTTGCCCAGCCGTGGTTGGTGTTGGAGACTGTGAAATAGTATTCACCCTAACTTTTTTATCTTTTCCGAAGAAATAACCAAAGCTACGTGCAATAGATTCAAGATATGCTTTATTATCTGCCATATCGTTATAATCTGGAAATACTCTCTGAGCTGCCATATAACTAAGAGCTACAATACTTCCCCACTCGTTCATCGCATCTTTCTTATAAAGTACCTGCATGGTCTTATGAAAAGAAACTGCAGACACATCCCAACCTTTAGTGGTATAGTCATAATTCATATCTGTATAGTGATTTCCTTTTCTCACGTTTACAGACATACCGATAGAATGCAGTACAAAATCTATCTTACCTCCAAGGATCTCAACTGCTTTTTCAACAAGGTTCTCCAGGTCTTCCACTTTGGTAGCATCTGCAGGAATGATCTCAGAACCAGTTTTCTCAGCAAGATTTTTAATGCTTCCCATTCTCATAGCGATAGGCGCATTGGTAAGTACAAAAGTTCCACCTTCTTCATGAACTTTTTCAGCTGTTTTCCAGG
>JAHELO010000188.1:624-4624 GCA_024644145.1 Christiangramia sp. | reverse complement strand
CCACTCTGCCAGTACCTGAGTATATCCACCATAGAAGTCATATCCCTATTTCCGGTAAAGACAAAAGCGATAATTATTGTAAAGAGGCTTAATAAAACAGCCAGGGTGAATGGAGCCGGGATAAACCTTTTAAAGACTTTTTCAATATAGATGGATGTATTCATATGTTCAAATATCAAGAAATTTTACAAACTGTAAAGTTCATTATAATGGAAACCAAATTAAGTCCATTTATCAAAATCGTGAAAAGTAGAAATCAGTTAACTATAAAAAACGGCCAGAAGGCCGAAGTTAGCAGTGAATGACCTGTCTAGGAATATTAATGTACTTGCGGAAGGGCGGCTTTAGTTTAAATCTTATTACGTGTGATTGGTTACAATTCTTGAGCTGATGGAATCTTTCAAATCTTTTAAGGCTTTATTTACAGTAGTTTAGCTGTGTAATTAATTCATTAAAAGAACAGTTAACAAAAATCAGTATTCACTTAAATTCATTCATCATGAAAACATTCATTTTATCATTATTGCTAATTGCCGTGACTTCATTCAGTCAGGCACAGGAGATTACACAATTGGAAGAGGCTAAGGTGGGATTTGCCCCCTTGGATGCAAAGATTACCCGTGAAGGAGATAATTTCTCTTATAAAGTCAAGGAAAGTTATGCTGGGGAATTTGTAAAGGATCCCATAGGTTTTATGAAAGCAAACTTCGATATAAATACCTTTATAGCTGAGTATAGTACAGAAGATTTTGATTCTTACCAAGTGACCTTTACAAGTAAAAAAGGTTTTTTAGCGGCAGACTTTGATGGTGTCGGTAATCTGGTAAGTACATACCTAAAATTTAAGGACATAGTTTTACCATTGGATATTCGTAGAGAGATATATATGGCAAACAAAGGTTGGGAAATGGTAGGTAACAGGTATATCGCTTCTGGTAGGGGAGACCTAATCGAGAAAGAGGGATATAGAATTAAACTTAAAAATGGTAACCAGAAAAGAGTAATGAAAATAGACCCACGGGATTCTGGTACCTCGGTTGCAAGTTCCAACTAGTGGAAATTAATTGTAAATCATTTGAATTAGAGAAAAGGCTGTCAGGGTTAAATCTTGATAGCCTTTTATGGGATATAAGAGGAAGACAAAATCTCTAAAAATGTACAATGAAACATCTATTATGCTTATCAGATATTTATTTTTTTAATAATTCCCCTTGAAATAGTTTAAATTAATACCGGTAAACTTTTCAATTATATGAAAGCACTTGTAATAGATGACGAAGAATTAGCCAGAAAAAGGGTAGTGAATCTCCTGGAAGATGTGAATGAGATAGAAGTTATAGGAGAATGCCCAAATGGTAGGACCGCGATAGAAAGGATTAATTCAGACAGGCCAGATCTTATTTTTCTGGATATTAATATGAAAGATATGAATGGATTTGAGGTCCTTAAGAAAGTAGAAATATCGCCTAAACCCGTGGTAATCTTCGTAACGGCCTATGACAATTTTGCCTTAAAGGCCTTTGACGTTGAAGCTTTTGATTTTCTTCTGAAACCATTTAAGGATGAGAGATTTTTTAAAACTATTAGTAAAGTGCTTAAAACAACCAAAACCGAAGCTAATGACAATTTCGAGAAGCGCATGGTTGAATTTTTCCATGAATATTCCAGGGGAGAATTACAATTGAATGCTGTTTCAAAAATACCCATTAAACAGGGTAATAAAACAGCTTTGGTAGATCCTAAGGATATATTATATATACAGGCCTCAGGATATTATGCAGAGATCTATGCCGATTCTAAAAAATACGTATTGAGGGAATCTTTGAATAAGCTTTCAGAAATACTCGACAGTAGAGTATTCGTAAGAATTCATAGATCTACCATAGCCAATCTTAATTTTGTGAAAGAAATTATACATTCAGATTATTCTGAGATTGATGCTAAAATGACAGATGGGAAATTATTACATATAAGTAAATCCCATAAAAAGGAATTTTTCGAGAAAATAGGAATCTAAAATGAGCTTTTCTAACCTAAAAAAGAAGTATATCGATCCTAAACTGGTACTACTACTGGCTGGTTTCTATTTAATGTTCGATCTGGTTCTGCTCGCAAAAGTAATTTACATGCGTCACTATATGGCGCACGAAACCCGGTATTTTTCATTGACCGAATTCATTATTTATAACCTCTTATTCGATTATATTATCGTAGTGGCATATATGACCCTGATTGCCATAAGCACGAAAAGATTTCTGAATAAAAATTATTCCTGGGTAAAGATAATCTCCATTCATACTATTTTTTCCATTCTCATTGGCCTCATTATTCGGTTAGTTTTCGATTTCTATACCATTCTTGCAGGCAGAATAGAAATCGCTGATTTTAACCTGCGGAAAAGTATCAATGCATTTTTCTATGTTATAGATCTGAATTTCCTAATCTATTTCGCCATGGTCTTTATTATCTATACCTACTATTATTTGAAGCAGGTAAAAGAGGCCGAAAAAAGACATTCAAAGCTCGAATCTCAATTGGTAAATACCAGAATGAAAATGCTTTCTTCCCAATTGCAACCGCATTTTCTCTTTAATACACTTAATTCCATCGCTGTATTAACAGATATGGATTCAAAAAAGGCCAAGGATACTATTGCAGACCTAAGCGACTTTTTGAGGGAAATTTTATATAATAGTGATCGCAACAGGATTAGTCTGGACGAAGAACTTAGAATTCTGGAGTATTACTTAAATATCGTCCATGTTAGATTCTCAGACCATCTTATTATAACCAAGAATATAGATGAGTCCTTGCTGGTTAAAAAGGTCCCGGCAATGTTACTGCAACCGGTAATAGAAAATTCTATCAAGCATGGCTATTCATATGATCATACAGATCTTAAAATTATTATTTCGGTGTACGAAGAAAACCATATGCTGGTGATCAAAGTGGAAAATGACGGCGCCCTTATTACTGACACTCATGCTGCGCTGATGCAAAAAGGATTGGGTCTGAAAAATATAAATGACAGGCTTCATAATCTTTATAAGGATAACTTCTATTTTGAACTTCGTAATAAAGACGATAATACCGGAGTAGAGACCGTGATAAAGATTCCTGAATAGGCTGCTTACTTTCTGCATCTTATACCCAGATGGAGTATCCAGCTTTATATTGACACCTAAAACTTTCCGGTATTGCCTGTTGGAAATTTCCTGAATTTCGGTTAAATTAATAGGACTATTACTACCGAAAATGGCATTACCAAAGAAGCCAAAATATTATCCTCCCGGAGAAGAGAGATTGAACATCCTATCTCATGGTATTGGATTTTTATTAAGTATCCTCGCGCTGGTTTTATTGATTCTGAAAGCAAATAGACTGGGAGAGGAGGAGCACCTTGTTGGCTTTAGCATTTTTGGAGCCAGTTCAGTCCTTGTTTATGCCGCTTCAACTTTTTATCACAGCGCCAAAGCCCATAGGTTAAGAATAAGATTGAATATTCTGGATCATGCCGCAATTTATATTCTTATTGCAGGTACCTATACTCCGTTTGCCCTGGTCACATTAAAAGGAACAACCGGATGGACCTTTTTATGGATCATCTGGGGTCTGGCTCTGGCCGGGGTTATCCTGAAATTATTCTATGCAGGTCGCTACCAGCTACTTTCTACAATTATGTATGTAGCCATGGGATGGTTAATGATATTTGCTATAAATCCCCTGATAGATAATTTTTCTACCGAGGGCCTTTGGTGGTTGTTTGGAGGTGGAATCTCATATACCGTTGGTGCCATTCTTTTTATGCAAAACAGGATTCCCTTTAACCATGCCATCTTTCATATTTTCGTTTTACTAGGTACTTTTGCTCATTTTATATGCATCTATTTTTATATACTGCCCGCGGGAGGTGTCGGTTGATCAACAATTTATAACAAGTATTACAATGCATTTAGCCAGGGAGAATTTTCAAATTTGAACTCTTTTTTATCTTCTTGCT
>JAHELO010000188.1:0-598 GCA_024644145.1 Christiangramia sp. | reverse complement strand
GCATAGTACGATCAGCGAATTTTTCTTTGCATTTCTAACGGCATATTTTATTGATTCAGGTTCAGAACCTGCGAGAGTGACTTTTTTCCCCGGCGCAACCTTACTAATTCCTTTCTGTAAAAGACCGGTAAGCTGCTCTGCAGATTTTCCCCTGAGATCCTGGTCATTTCTTATGATGATCTCATCGAACATTTGGGCAGCAATACTTCCAATTTCTTCGGTGTCTGTTTCCAGTCTGTCACCTATCCCGGCAATTATTCCAACCTTGTATCTAAAATCCAGTGAATCTGTAAACGATTGTAATGCCCGCATCCCGGTGGGATTATGAGCGTAATCCAGTAAAAAACTGAAATTTTTGAATGTATACATATTTAATCTTCCGGGTGTTTGTGCATCTGATGGGATAAAGCTTTGTAATGCGGTTCTCATATCCTGGATACTAAACCCGCTTAAATGAGAACTTAAGATTGCCGGCAGTATGTTCTTTATCATGAAATTTGCCTTGCCACCAAAACACAGAGGTATCTCTTCTACCTTTAGTACCCGCATCTTCCATACACCGCTGGTAATGGTTACATATCCATTTTCGAAGATCGCG
>JAHELO010000187.1 GCA_024644145.1 Christiangramia sp. | reverse complement strand
CAGGTAATTCACGTAGACGGAGGGATGCATACTTAATACCCGGAATTTCTGGTTAGGGTGGAATAATTCTTTTTAATTATTAACTTCACCATTCTAACTGGTATAAATGGAAACAATAACAATACTTCTTATAACCCTGGCACTTCTTGTAGCGCTGGGGTTTGCTTTTTTCCAGTATTTATATCAAAAGGAAAAGAAGATCCGGAAGGATTATATCTTTTTTAGCCTGAGAGCCCTGTCTGTTTTTCTAATCCTTTTGATCTTAATAAACCCTCAGATCATAACAAATCACCTGGAGATTGTAAAACCGGACCTGATCCTGCTTACCGATAATTCCAAATCTGTATCCTATTTAGAAGATGACAAGAAGCTCAGAGAAATTTCAGAATCTGTCGTGGAAAATGAGAAAATCCGGGAAAAGTTTAATATTAATCGGTATTACTTTGGAGATCAACTGGAAGAAAAAGACAGCTTAAGTTTTTCAGCAGCCCAGACAGATATACATGCGGCCCTATCTGAAACCGGTAAAATATTCTCGAATAAGAACAACGCCGTTATCCTGATAACCGATGGAAATCAGAATTTAGGTAGAGATTTTCGGTATTTTAAAAAGAGAAGTAATGTTGAATATTTTCCAATTATTGTTGGGGATACCACTAGGTTCAGTGATCTGAGCATCGATAGAATAAATGTAAACAGATATGCTTTTCTTAATAACAGGTTTCCTGTAGAGATATTTCTCTCCAGTACCGGATGGGAAAATACAGAAGCAGATCTAAATATTTATTCAGGAGAGCGAAAAGTATTCTCTCAAAAAGTGAAATTTTCAGAAGACTTAGGTTCTGCCGTAATTAGAACTAATCTGCCTGCAAGTTCCTTGGGAGTTAGCACCTATAAAGTAGAACTTTTATCGCCGCTGCAGGAAAAAAATATGGTGAATAATCATCAAAAGTTTGCGATTGAGGTTGTGGATGAGAGAACCTCGGTACTTATTTTAAGTGATATTCCACATCCAGACCTGGGAGCTATTGAGAAAGCTGTTGAAAGTAATCAGCAAAGAACAGCAGATATAAAATATTTAAATGATAAAAATTTACAATTATCAGAATTTCAATTAATTATAATTTATCAGGTAAATAGAAAGTTTAATGCTGTGATAAGTGAAATTATTGATAATAAGTATAGTTATTTATTGATAACCGGCACTAAAACCGACTGGAATTATCTTAATCAACTGGAGTTGGGTTATTCCAAAAACACTACAAATCAGACACAGGAAATCTTTCCGGTATATAATCCGGTATTTTCTTCCTTTCAGTTTGAGGATCTTGGATTTGATGATTTCCCTCCTTTGGTAGATAAATTTGGAACACTTGAATTTGAGCGAAATAAGTTTAATATTATGCTCTATCAGGAACTGGAAGGTGTAAAAACGGGAGATCCCATGTTGTTTATTTCGCAAAACAGTCCCAAATTTGGCGTTTTGTTAGGAGAAAATATCTGGCGCTGGAGAGCCAAGTCTTTTCTGGATTATATTTCATTCGATGTATTCGATGAATTCTTCGGAAAAATTATTCAAAATCTTGCTTCTAAATCGTCGCGGCAAAGGTTGGCTCTAGAAGCTGAAAATTTTTATTATGGAAACCAGAATATAATAATTTCTGCACAGTATTTTGATGAAAACTACCAGTTCGATGCCGGGGCAAATTTGAAAATTACAGTTACAAACCTGGAAACCGAAGAGAGTTTTACTTCAGATTTTATCCTGAAAAATAATTATTATCAGTTTGATGGGGGGGCTCTGAATCCCGGAAGTTATTCCTACGAGGTTATTGTGCCGGGTAAAAATCTTTCTAAATCTGGCGAATTTGAAGTAATAGAATATGATGCAGAACGACAGGTTGCTTCTGCTAACCTTTCTGGAATGCAGTCTTTTGCACAGAATACGGGAAGCGAACTATTTTTTCCAGATCAACCCGATGAGCTCATAAACACATTGCTTAAAGAGGATAAGTTCAAACCTATTCAAAAAAGCCGTCAAAAAGCAGTACCTTTGATAGACTGGTTTTACCTGTTGTTTATTCTGATTTTTGTTCTTGCCGCTGAATGGTTTTACCGAAAATATTTAGGACTAATTTAAATTTCAATTTTTATTTATGGAAAGATTACCCAAGATTGGCATACCTCTGTTTATTGGTATCGTTGTTTTAATAATTTTTATTGCGAAATCTACAGTTACTATAGATTCCGGGGAAGCCGGGGTTTTATACCGAACCTTTGGGGGAGGGGTTGTTACAGATCAACCACCTTTATCTGAAGGATTCCACTTCGTAGCTCCATGGAACAAAGTGTTTGTTTATGAGGTAAGACAGCAGTCTATAGACGAGGAAATGCGAGTTCTCTCCTCTAATGGACTGGAAATTAGCCTCGATGCTTCTGTTTGGTTCCAACCTGAATACGATGCGTTAGGTAAACTTCATCAGGAAAAAGGAGAAGCTTACATACAGCGTCTTTTGCAACCGGCCATTCGCTCAGCAACCCGTGCGGTGGTAGGAAGGTATAACCCAGAACAACTGTACGCAAGTAAAAGAGAAGCAATACAGAAGGAGATATTTGATGAGACAAATTTATTACTGGAGGATCAATATGTTCAGGTAAATGAAGTGTTAGTAAGAGATGTATCGCTGCCGCCCACTATTAAAGAGGCGATTGAAAGAAAACTTAGGCAGGAGCAGGAATCCCTGGAATACGAATACAGACTTACCAAGGCTGAGCAGGAAGCTGAACGCCAGCGAATAGATGCAGAAGGTAAAGCTAAAGCAAACCGTATATTAAGTGAATCACTTACAGATAAGGTTTTGCAGGAAAAAGGAATCCAGGCGACTTTAGAGCTTGCTAAGTCTCCAAATGCCAAGGTGGTAGTTATTGGCTCTGGAGATGATGGAATGCCTCTGATCCTTGGTAATAACTAATAAACAAATCTTAAAAATTGATTTTCAGGTTTTTGTTCTGAAAAATTTAATTAGATTTGAACTTACAATGAGAAAATATACTGTACATCATCATCATTTTACCACCCACGCTCAGGCGAGGTGTATGTGATATGTTGTAAATTATAACTATAATATCATGACCCGTTTGAGCAATCAAACGGGTTTTTTTATATCTAATAGGCAATGAAATCATGAAAAAAGAAAAATTAAGAATAGCAGTACAGAAGTCTGGACGATTATATGAGGATTCACTCAATATCCTTAAAGATGCCGGAATCTCCATAGATAATGGTAAAGAGCAATTAAAAGCATCATCCAGGAATTTCCCCCTGGAGGTCCTGTATTTACGAAACGGTGATATTCCTCAATACCTAAGAGATGGTGTAGTAGATGTAGCTATTATAGGAGAGAATGTTTTAATAGAAAAAGGACAGGATATAATTAAAGGAGAAAAACTGGGATTTTCAAAATGCCGGGTATCCATGGCGGTTCCAAAATCTTTTGAATATACAGGTATTAAAGATCTGGACGGTTTAAAGATCGCAACCTCATATCCCAATACCGTGAATGAATTTTTAAAAAATAAAGGGATCACTGCCGAACTTCATATTATTAACGGTTCTGTAGAGATCGCACCGAATATTGGACTTGCAGATGCTATTTGCGATATTGTTTCCAGTGGGAGCACATTATTTAAAAATGGTTTAAAGGAGGTAGAGGTGATGCTTAAGAGCGAAGCAGTACTTGCCATTTCACCTATGATAACCAATGAGCGCCAGTCTATTCTTGAAAAGCTTCAGTTCAGGATAAAATCTGTATTACAGGCAAGGTCTTCCAAATATATTCTTATGAATGTACCTAATGATAAACTAGAGGACGTTATAAAATTACTGCCAGGCATGAGGAGCCCAACGGTTTTACCTCTTGCGGAAGAAGGCTGGAGCTCTGTTCATACGGTAATAAATGAAGAGCGATTCTGGGAGGTTCTGGATGAGTTAAGAAAGTATGGGGCGGAAGGGATCCTGGTAGCGCCCATTGAAAAAATGGTAATTTAATAACTGCTGAAAATTTAAATTATGAATAAGATTTTAAACCCGCGGAAGAAGGACTGGCCCGACATTCTGAAAAGACCTACTCAAACAGTTGCTGATATAGAACAAACAGTTAACCAGGTTTTTGATGAGATCATGCAGAAAGGAGATTTAGCGGTTGGTAAATATACCGAGCTATTTGATGGGATCAGGTTAAATGATTTCCGGGTTTCAGATACAGAGATAAGCAATGCTGATGCAGAGGTTTCCGATGAGCTTAAATCGGCGATAGGGCTGGCCCTGAACAATATTGAAAAATTTCATTCAGCACAAAAATCAGAGAAGGTATACGTAGAAACGGCTAAGGGTGTGAATTGCTGGCAGGAAAAGAAGCCTATTCAAAAGATTGGGTTATATATTCCGGGAGGAACAGCGCCATTATTCTCTTCGATTTTGATGCTGGCTGTACCTGCAAGGATTGCCGGATGTGAAGAGGTTGTCCTGTGTACACCTCCCAATAAGAAAGGAGCTATAGAACCGGCGATACTATACACTGCAGCTTTATGTGGTGTTACCCGAATTTTTAAGATTGGTGGCATCCAGGCCATTGGAGCAATG
>JAHELO010000186.1 GCA_024644145.1 Christiangramia sp. | reverse complement strand
CGTCAGAAAGATAAATACTAACCCTAAACAAATAGTTAAATGTTATGAGAATTTAAGATAAAATACTGGGGCTGAGGTCTTAAAATTGGTTAATTAATATAAAGTCAACAAAGGCTTAACGCTTTATTAGCAGCTATTGCTGGGTTCAGGATTTAATTTCACATTATCGAACCAAAACTACTAATAAAATGAAAGCCTTAAATATCTTCAAGAAACTGTCTCTTGTTTGTGTAGGTAGTGCCTTGTTCTATTCCTGTAATACAAATACTCAGGTAGTGGAACCTACTGCTTTGCAGGCAGAGCAAATTGGTATGAGGAACCCGGTTCTAAAAAAAGATCCAAAGATTTTTAGAAAAGAAATAACCTATACTATTGATACTCTTAAATCCAGAAAGCATATTGATAGTTTGCTTAATACATATAGTGAAGAGCAATTAAAAACCATCCTCACCTTAAACCGAATTGAGAAGAAAAGGTTGAGGCCCCAAAAGGCTTTGGTGATCCCTAATTGTACTGCAGAAGACATTAAAGTTTACAGTCCTTTTCCGCAGAATATTAGTTCACTGAATTGTATTCCCAAAACGGTTTTAATTTCAAAAAGGGTGCAGGCGTTTGGTCTTTATGAAAACGGGGAATTGGTTAAATGGGGACCGGTAAGTACCGGTAAAAGTTCCACCCGAACACCAAGTGGGTTGAACTATGGTAATTACAAGGCTAAACGTAAGGTAAGTACTGTTGACCCTTCCTGGATTTTACCGTATTATTTTAATTTCATGAATTTTGAAGGAGTAGGCGTGCATCAATACGCGCTACCAGGATACCCAGCCAGTCATGGATGCGTAAGATTATATATGGATGATGCCAAATATATCTTTGACTGGGCTGAGATGTGGGAGTTGAAAAATTCCCGAATTCAGAGAAACGGAACTCCTTTTATGGTCTTTGGAGAGTATGATTATGATGCAGAAAAACCATGGTTAAACCTTGCTCAAAACATGAAAGCCAATGACCTAACACAGGAGGAACTGGATACCCTGGAAAAGTACGTAGAGCAATATCAGGCAGACCCCAGGAATTTCCACCATTTGGAAAATTCTGAATCTGAAAGCCTCCTGGCAAAAGCATAGAGAAATAGAAAATAATTAAATTAGCCGGTAAACTAAGATACTTATGAAACCTATTAGAATTTACTGGCTTTTTACTGTAGTTGTCCTGTTTATGACTTCCTTAAACATGGTTGCTCAAACAACAAATATCACAGTTCGTGTTAAGGCGAAAGATGCTAAATTCATCGGTACATCAATTGGAGGTGCAAAAATCTTGATAAGGGAAGATTTATCTGGGAAAGTCCTCGCTGAGGGGGTTACCTCAGGCAGGACAGGCGATACGGATAAAATAATGAAGCAGGACTGGAAGCGGGGTGAGCAGCTTTCAGATGATAAAACTGCGGGGTACACGGCCAAACTGGATATCGATAAACCGACTTTCGTTACTATTGAGGCATACGGGCCGGTGAATAAGAGACAGGCTATGGTTCTTAGTTCAACACAATTATGGGTGATCCCGGGTAAGGATATAACTGGAGATGGGGTAGTGCTGGAAATACCTGGATTCGTGGTTGATATTCTGAACCCCCAGACTCATGAAAGAATTAAAGCCTCAGACCCAATTACCATTAAAGCAAATATTGTAATGATGTGTGGTTGCCCGGTCACTAAAGATGGGATCTGGGATGCCACACAATATGAGGTTAAAGCACTAATTACCAATGATAATGGCAATTCCTTAGAAAAGGAATTAAAGATCGAAGAAAAAGAAAGCACTTTTAGCACGAATATTTCTCTGGAAAAAGGTCTTTATGAAGTTTTGGTATATGCTTATGACCCCGTAACCGGTAATACCGGTGTGGATATTACAAACATTATAGTGAACTAGTTTTTAAGCAGGCCTAGTGATTCGATGGTTCTTAGCACACCATTCTCATTATTATCATGACTGGTCACGTAGTTGCTGGCCTGAATGATTTCTGGATGTGCGTTCTTCATCGCATAACTGTGCTTTGCTACCTTCATCATCTCAAGATCATTCAGATAATCTCCAAAAACAAGGGTTTCTTCCGGACTTATATTTAACTCCTCCTGTATGCCTTTTATAGCATTGCCCTTATTGGCATTTAGTGCGGTAATGTCTATAAAAACCCTAGCGGCAATGGCTACTTTATACCTGTCAGTATAATTCACAAAATGGGGGAATGTATGATCTTCCACACCATTAAAATTACAAAGAGTCACTTTAAGGTATGTGTCATCTACTGTGGTAAGATCATCTACCACCTCAAGTCTTTCATAGAATTTAGAGATCTCATTCCTGAAGTCCTTATCTCTGGTCTCAATATAGGCGGAGTTTTTTCCGCACAATACAAGATTGGTATGTTCCAGTTTTCTACCTAGCTCTATAAATTCAACAGCTGCAGTCTTTTCAATTGGGTTTACGTATAATTCTCTTCCTTTGTGAGATACATAGGTGCCATTTTCAGCAAAGAACATAGTGCGATCTTTAATCTTTTCAAACTTAGATTCCAGGTTATAGAATTGCCGGCCACTGGCGATAGAAAAAAGAATTCCGTTTTTGGTTAATTGCTCCTCTACTTTCCAGAAATCGGGATGTAATTCATGATTATCGTTCAGCAAAGTTCCGTCTACATCGGTTACAATAAGTTTGATCATAGCATTGAAATTAAGAAATCAAAAGTATTATAATGAGGATTGTTTGTGGGGGATTTAAGATTAAATTTATTTCTACTCCTATAGTTGAATCCTATGCACAGAATCATTGTCATAAAAAAAAGAGAAAGAGAAATGCGGAAAAAATACCGGATGAAGTATCTCACCCGGTAATTTTTTAGAATAGGATTGCATCTACAATGCCGCCTACAATTGCAATTAGAACAGCGAGCCACACTGAAGGCCAGAAGCCGTCTGTTTTAAAATCTGAAGTTAATTTATCTGCTATTTCAATGATTATGGCATAAGCAATAACCCTTGTGACAAAGCCTATACCCAGGAAATAAAATATTCCCAAGGTCGCAATATTAAGAATGGCCGTAAGTAACCAGCTGAGTAGAAAGCTCAGAACTCCAATAATAAGGGCTATAATAATTGCCGATTTGAATCCGTTAAGATGAACTTTACTGAGGAATTTCGCTGCGATGAGTAGAACTAAAGCATCAATCAGGATGTGGATAATCCACTGGATCATAATGTTTGTTTTAGAGGTTAGTAGTGTTCTAATATAAACAAAAACTCACTTAATTATGATCCTTACTAATAAGCCTGGCATTTAATGTACTGGGTTTCTTTTTTAAAAGTATTTCCCATAAGGCTTTAATATTAGCCAGTTTTTCCCGTTGTTTTAACCGATATTCGGTCTGATAAGCGCGTTGATCTGCTGCCAGTCCCATATATTCAAGCCCAAGTTTGCTGGCAATAAATAGCGTTCTGGGTAAATGAAACTGTTGGGTGACCACAATGGCATTTTTTACCCCAAACAATTTACCTGCCCTGTACATACTGTCATAGGTGTCCAGACCCGCATGGTCTGAAATTATAAGATTTCTATTGATCCCGTTCTCTTCTAAATAACCCACCATGGCTGCTACTTCATTATAATCGTCTGAGCGGTGATCTCCGGTGACCAGAAAGTTCTGGACCTTATTATTTCTATATAATTTAATGGCGGTATCTACCCGGTCTTTAAGAATTGGTGATAATTTACCATCAGCATGGACACTGGCGCCAAGAATAATCACAGTTTTAGCGGGTGGGACGTTAGAAATGTCCTTATAGATCATATCCTGCGTATGTCTTTGAAAAATGGCTTCAATACCCAGTATTGTGAAAATTATTAATACCAGACCTATAACCGAGAACAGGATGATTTTTTTTAGCCGCCGCATAGGAGATGGAAGATTATATTACCGAAGATAGCCATAATTATTGATGTATTAGATTAATTTATGCGCTAACGCCGGTGTTGCCTTACACATTGTGTACATTTGTAAAATATTATTTAAAGTAGATTATGAGTAATATAAAAGCACTCAACTGGCGTTACGCCACCAAAAAATTCGACGATACGAGAATACTTTCTGAGGAGAAAATAGAAATTCTTAAACACGCTTTTAATCTTACGGCAACTTCTTATGGACTTCAGCCTTTAAAAATGCTTATTATCTCTAACAAGGAGTTGCAAAAGGAGTTAAGGACCTATTCTATGAATCAGCCTCAGGTAGATAGTGCCTCCCATGTTCTGGTGATTTGTATAGAAGACCGTATAGATGAAGCCTTTATTACCAATTATTTTAAGAGGGTTAAGCATGTACGGGAAACTCCGGAAGAGATCTTAAAACCTTTTCATGAGTTTTTGGTCAAAGATTTTAAGACAAAAGAGGTAGAAGAGATCGAATCCTGGGCGATTAATCAGGCCTACCTGGCCCTGGGAACCTTACTAACGGTATGTGCAGCTGAAGAAATAGATGCCTGCCCTATGGAAGGTTTTGAACCTGCCAAATACGATGAGTTACTCAATTTGCATGATCGCAATCTAAGGTCGGTACTGGTCTTACCTGTAGGTTACCGGTCTCAGGATGATAT
>JAHELO010000185.1 GCA_024644145.1 Christiangramia sp. | reverse complement strand
AGCAGCGCCAATTGCTACTTTCTCCGATAAGTTGATCTTCTCTTTATCATTAACATGACGATCGGTCGCGTAGGGATTATTTAAAGTAGCACCACCATGTACGCGGAACAGCATTCCCTTTTCCTCAAGAAATTTGAGATCCTTTCTTATAGTAACCGATGAAACATCGAGCTCGTCACATAAGACCTGACTTTTAACCTGGCCTTCTTTATTTATTTTATTGATTATCTGTTGGTGTCGCTCTACTGTATTCATAAGCCTTGATTTCGAAAATAGTCTCAAATTAACTATTTTTTACTTTCTTATAGTTATTTTGATAAGAAGAATTCTTTCGTTTTACTGCAGAAGGTTTTTAATTGCTTCAAACCTAGGGAGGTCTAAAGTTACGGATTTAATAAAAAAAATTAGAAAACCTCAGCTATTATAATACGCTCGCAAAATTATAACTGGCCAGCACCAGGTTCTCATAGCTCGCATCCATAGCTTCCTGTAGCGTAGACACGCCTTGCACTATAGAATTCACATACCTAAGTCCTAACTCCTCTTGCAGACTGATGGATATATCTACAGAACCACACAGGGCAGCTACGGGAATTTGCCACTCACGGGCCGACCGTATGACCCCGTCGATCGTTTTCCCCGAAAGTGTTTGCGCATCCAATTGTCCTTCCCCAGTTATGATCCAATCTGCCCCCTGTATCGCCTCATCAAAGTTGGCCAATGACTTTACCAGGTCTATTCCAGAAGTTAAACTTGCATCCAGGAATACCAAGGCTCCCGCACCCAGACCCCCTGCCGCCCCACCACCGGGAAATTGAGAAACATCTTTTCCAAAAGCTTCCATAATCACTTTTGAAAAATTTTGGAGTCCGCGATCCAGAGCCTTGACCTCATCGTCAGAAGCACCCTTCTGGGCAGCATAAATAAAAGCAGCACCGTTCTTCCCATAAAGGGTATTCGTCACATCGCAGGCCACCTTAACTTCAATATTTGCAAGTTTCGGATTTACCTGAGACCTGTCAACAGTGTTTATCTTCTCCAGATTTCTCCCAATCGGCTCAAGTACCTTACCGTTTTTATCCAGGAAGCGGAATCCCAGCGCCGTAGCTACCCCCATACCCGCGTCATTAGTTGCGCTGCCACCTATTCCTAAGATGATTTCCTTACATCCCCGCTCTAGTGCATCCGAAATTAACTCACCTGTTCCCACCGAACTAGTATGCATACAATTCCGTTCATCAGTCTTGAGTAATTTAAGTCCCGAAGCTTCAGCCATTTCGATATAAGCAATTTTGCTTTTATCTGAATATAGGTAGGAGGATGAAATGGGCCTGAATAAGGGATCATTTACGGTTTTGGTAATCTTTTGCCCTTGCAGGTAATGCTTTACTACTTCTATGGTGCCATCGCCCCCATCTGCCAAGGGCATTTTTAAGATCTCTGCATCGGGAAAGACTTGTTGTATTCCTTCCTCCACCGCATCGCAGAATTCGAATCCGTTTAGGGAACCTTTAAATTTATCGGGAGCGATCACAAATTTCATAAACGAATAGTTCTGTGCAGGAGTTTATAACTCTTATAATTTACCCTAAGATAATTACTTCCCTGCCAAAAAATATAACTTCAGTGGTGTAAGTTTTAATACCAAAATCCGACTTTTTTCAGATAATCTTAACGGTGGGGCTCCTACCAATTACGTCAAATCTTTGTTATCTTCCCTACCTAATTATCTTCTTCGAGAAATATAATACCTCCTCTCTTAGTGAATACAAATAAAATAAATCAAACCCATAAAGAAACTGAGCGTCTCAAGCAGTTAGCAGAGTACAATATAATGGATTCGCTAACGGAAAAGGAGTATGATGAGATCACCTACCTGGCTTCTGTGATCTGTGATACGCCTGTGGCACTGATCACTTTTCTGGACAAAGATCGGCAGTGGTTCAAGTCTAAGTACGGTGTGGAAAGAAGTGAAACTCCCAGGGATATTGCCTTTTGTGAGCATGCTATTGGGGGCAGCGATCCTCTTATTATTGAAGATTTCAGGAAAGATACACGGTTTATGAACAACCCTTTGGTCACTGGCGACCCCCATGCCGTTTTTTATGCAGGGGTGCCATTAGTAAACGAGGAGGGTTACGGGCTGGGCACCGTATGTGTTCTGGATACTAAACCCAGACAACTTTCCGAAGCTCAGCTACAGGCCTTGAAAGTACTGGCCCAGCAGACTATGGACCTTTTGAAAGCACGCAAGAATAACCGCGAATTGAATTTAATTAATTCCTCACTCAAAAGCACCAATAAGCAACTTTCAAAAGAACGGCAGGAGGTAGATGTTAGCCTGGAAAAGATTATGGCTGATCATATCCTCGAGATCCAGGCGCAGAATGAGAAGCTCGAAAAAATGAATCGAGACCTCCAGACGTACACCTATGTTTCCAGTCACCATCTACAAGAACCCTTACGCAAGATCCAGACATTTGTCTCCCTAATCCGTGACAGGGAGTTACTGAGCCTTACCGAAAAAGGAGATGCCTACCTTGGAAAAATTGAAAAGTCGGCAATTAAATTGCGTTCCCTGATATCTAATATGATCAGTTATTCCAATATCGATTACAATTTAGAGAATAAAGAGCTTGTACTCCTGTCTGAAGTATTGAACGAAGTGAAGGAAGAACTCAGCATTCCTTTTAAAGAGATGAACGCCTCCCTTAAATTACTTTCGGATGGGAGGATCACAGTTTACCCTAGGCTATTCTATAAAATTATGTATCATCTATTGAGCAATGCCCTCCAATATTCCAGGAAGGAAACCCCTACAGAGATCATGATTTCACTGAGTAGTGGCACCGGAAATTTATTTGAGGATGCAGAATTAGTGCCCGATAGAAAATACTACCAAATTACAGTAACCGATAATGGGATGGGAATTAAACCGAGATTTCAACAAAAGATTTTCGGTCTATTTGAGCAGTTAAGTCCAAATGCTTTAACCTCAAATAACGGTTTGGGGTTGGCTTTGGTAAAGCGGATGGTTGACAAGCACGAGGGTCTTATCCAGGTGGAAAGTATACCAGATAAAGAAACCACATTTACCATTTACCTTGCCGAATAGGGCAAAGCATTTTCCCATTGTAATAGTACAGTTTGATATATTTTAAATCACGCTTCTAAGGCGGAAGCGATCCCAACTAGATCGGAGGGGTTTTTAAGCTACAGGTATATTCCTGAAGCCATATTCCAAGGTCCAATATTCAGGATTGAAAGCCGCCAAAGGATCCTTTAATTTTTTCAACTCTCCTTTGGGTCCGTGTATTTCTAATTTGGTGATGTCCGAAATCTGTAACGCTTCCTCCAGGATTGGCCCAATATTTTGAAGGTGGGCTAATACCCCATTGGCATTGGTATAGGCCTCGCGGCAATATACCTCGTCATCATGAAAGGTAAAACTGTAATAAAGACAGTCTTCCTCATTTTTAGTTTGAGCTACAAAGCGCTTACAAAGTTCTTTAAAAGATTCCAGTTTTCCCGGATGAACTTTAAAGTAGGGTTGGATGCTGCAACAATCGTCTGATGTATTCATGAGCTTAATAATTAAGGATTAACTTCAGAAATCTCAATCTTCATGCACCCGTAATTAAATATTTATGAGAATTTCCTAAAACAAAATAGGACGAAAGCTACAATATACTGTCCGGCTGATCAGTTTGAATTATCAAAGGGAATTCCTGAAGCCATCATGAAATAATTTCATTTTTGTATAATAAAAAACCGGCCCCATGCGGCCGGTCTTATTTACTGATACACCAGATAACTACTACGGCATCAGTACAGTATCAATACTATGGATGTAGCCGTTAGAGGCTTCAATGTCTGTGGCTATTAGATTTACGGCGTTTCCTTTATTATCATAGAGTACCACATTATCACCTTCCATCTTAAAAGTGATCTTGCCACCCTGTAAGGTTTCTGCGGTAAAAGTTCCGTCATTATTCTAAGGCCTGCACTACGTCGGCAGCTGTATATAATCCCGGAACAACGTGGTAAGTGAGTATGCCTGAAAGTGTCTCCTTATTCTCCGGTTTCAGCAAATCAGCCACTGTGCCCTCTGGCAACTTGTCAAAAGCCGCATTATTAGGTGCAAATACAGTGAATTCACCCTCGGCACTAAGCGCATCCACCAGGTCGGCGCTTTGTAATGCGGTCACAAGTGTAGAAAAATCCCCATTATCTACAGCTATGCCTACAATAGTTGGCTTGTCTTCTTGTTCCGAACTATCATATGATTCTACCATTTCCTTCTCCTCTTTCTCCGAGGCCTCTTCCTTCTTCTCTTTTGCTTCACCACAGGCGGCAACAAAAATCGCTAATAAGCTCCATAAACCGATATTCCTGATCATTTTCATTTCTTTAGTTTTTGATTCATGTAAACTTACAAGCTTAAAAATCAGTATACTCCCAAAATTTGTTTAAAGTTTTACATTTTTTGTTAAACATTATAAAAATCCTGTCTGACTATCGATTCGCTCAATGTGCTCTTTTGAAGAATTTGGCTAGATTTACATTCTCCTCCCAGGTAAAACAACGACCTATGAAGCATAAAATGCGGCGCCTCCTTCTGATTGCCATATTAGGGCCGGTTTTACTTCTGCTGATCTGCACCCTTATTATAGAAGTAGGTACCCTGGGGAAAACA
>JAHELO010000184.1 GCA_024644145.1 Christiangramia sp. | reverse complement strand
CTCCTTCCAACTTTGGAGTTTATGAAGTACAGAACGCGAACAGATTAATATGCAGCAATCACTTCCAAAGTGAGGCATATCAAAACGACAAAAGGAATATAAAAACCATCAGGCAAAGCCATTCCAAATATCGTTATGACAGAATGCAGGAATTAGTGGACAAAACCAAGAAGCTGGATCCTGAAAAAGCCGTGCAGATACTCAGGAACATGAAAGGGATTGATGAAGCATCCATTGGTTACGGCAATGAGAAGGCTATTAATCAATTGCTGGCACATCATGGGATCGTTTTTAAGCCGGAATCCAGGCAGGTGTGGGTTTCATCAAATCCCTATCAAATGGGAGAATTTGTGGCCTACGATCTTAATGAGGCCTTTAATAGGTTTCAAAAAGGTCCGGTTCGGGGTTCGGTCGCAGATTTTAACAATAATATAGAAGCGAGTGATTTTATTGAAACACAGAAATTCAAAGACTATGAAGATTATAGGGTTCTGGAGGCAGAAGTAAAAAAAGCTCTTTCTGAAGATATTACAATTAGCCCTGATAATGCAAGGAAACTGGTACAGTTAAACCCCGATTTCTGGGAAGCCTGGTATCTTGCGGGAAAGATCTATTATAATAATGCAAATTATAAAGCAGCGATTATTCATTTCAAACAGGCAGAAAAGAGAGAAGTGACCACGCTTCAAGATGTTAAATTGATTGAGAAATGGATAAGAAAGAGCTACCGAAAGTTTTAAAATGAGCGACCATTCTATACATATTCCAGAGCTAAGGAAGGCTGAACAGTGGAAATTGCTGAAAGAACAGCTGGCCTATATTGCTGAAAATTCTCCATATTATAAGAAGCTGTTTAACACAAATGATATTTCTATAAATGAGATAAATTCCTGGGATGATCTCCAACAAATACCGATTACTTCCAAAGAGGAGCTTCAGAAACATAATACAGATTTTATTGCGGTACTCGAGAATGATATAATCGATTATGTTACAACTTCAGGAACCATGGGCAATCCAGTGAATTTCGGTTTAAATGATGCCGATCTGGACCGTCTTGCAGAGAATGAATATCGTTCCTTTTCAATAGCGGGTTTAACGAGTAGTAGTAAGGTACAGATCACCACTACGCTGGACAGGCGCTTTATGGCCGGGCTTGCCTACTTTCTTGGGTTGAGAAAACTTGGAGCAGGTATAATAAGGACCGGGAGTGGGCTGCCACAATTACAATGGGATAGTATTAAAAGATTCGAACCAGATTACCTGGTAGCTGTCCCATCGTTTCTTCTTAAAATGTTGGAATATGCAAGGGAGAATAATATAGATTATAAAAATTCGTCGGTGAAAGCGGCAATATGCATAGGCGAACCATTAAGAGACATGGACTTTAATTTGAATGCCTTAGGGAATAGAATTACTGAATTCTGGGATATTGAACTTTTCTCCACCTATGCTTCTACTGAGATGTCTACAGCCTTTACAGAGTGTACAGAGCATAAAGGGAATCATGTTCTAACAGATCTAATACATATAGAAGTACTTGATGATTATGGCGACCACGTGAAACCCGGGGAGATCGGGGAGCTGGTTGTAACGCCACTGGGTACTCAAACCATGCCTCTTTTGAGATTTGCTACCGGCGATATGATTGCTTATTTTGACTCAGCATGTGATTGCGGTCTGAATACTCCCCGGCTGAGTGCTGTAATTGGAAGAAAACAACAAAAGATCAAATTTAAAGGCACCAGTTTATATCCTCAACATCTAATAGAGGTTATAAATTCTTACGGGAAAATTGACCTGTTCGTTATCGAGGCACGTTTGGATGAAGTGGGAAATGATAACGTTAGGGTTATAATCCCGGATTCTTTTTCCATGATTGATGAACTAAAGGATCACTTTAGGGCTCAACTAAATGTTGCACCAGAAATTAAACTCATGAATTCAGCTGAAATCACAAAACTCAAATTCCCTAAGGGCAGCAGGAAACCTCAAATATTCAGGGACCTTAGGTAGAAGCTTTTTTGCAAATGATAACAACCTTTTCATCATGCTTATTCGTAGTGAAAAAAATGTAATCACTGCCACCTTCCTTTATCCTGAATTTCTTCCTGAGATCTTCAACCGATTCGGGAAAATTACGGGTAGTGATACTAGCTTTTTTAGACTTAAAGTATTTCTTTAATACAGAAGGTTTATATTCTTTAATTTCAAGTATTTGAAAAATTCTACCTGGAAAATCAACCAGCTTTTCTGAAGTAAATAAATGTGAGTGCTGGTGTAACTTTTTTGTGCCGGTTTTTGAAGCCACAAGATCAAACAGGCCGCTTTTCATGATCGCGGCATTTGGTTCATATAAATAGTTTTCGGGTAAAAAATATTCAGTGGACTCCGGGATTTCAGTTTTTACATTAGAAAACTTTTGAACCTTGTTTTTTTCAAAATTAATGGTTTTGATAACTGCCATTCCGTTGTAATCTTTACCTAAGATCCAAAGCAATTCTTTAACCTCATTCCTTACCGCTATTATATGTACTTCCTTAACATGTTTAAGTTCGGTCAATCCAGCACTAATATCCAGAATAGGGGAGCTTTTAACCATTAGCCCCTGGCTTTTCTGAAAGATCTTTTCCAGGTTTGCAGGAATATTAGGTTCACAGTCTTCGAACTTAAAAACTTTTCCGCCGTGATCATCCCTTCTAGCAGGATCAGCATACACCCAGTCAAATTTTATATCGGAATTCTGAATGATCTTCAGGCTATCACCCTGATATACAATAATATTCTTTGCATCCAGGACATCAAAATTGTGCTCGGCTATTTCCGCAAGTTCCTTATTTAGTTCACAATAACTGAAATTTTCAAAATTCTTTGAAAGGTAAAAAGAGTCAATTCCCATCCCACCGGTAAGATCAATACCCGCGATCCCATTAATAAGAGAGGCTTTATATTCAGCAGTTATTGCAGAGGAGGTCTGCTCCAGGTTTAACGTGGGGGGGTAGAGTATAGTCGGATTCCGGAAAAAATCAGGAAATTTTTTTTCGGCCACCTTAAGCCCCTTTATTTGAACGGCTAATTCCTGAATGCTTACATTTTTAAATGGGCTGCCTTTCAGTATTAGTTCCGGCAGGTCTTTTTTATAACGCTTTCTAATGAATTCAGAAACTTCGGGATCGAGTATAGCCTTGTTCAACATAACCAATTAGAGGTCTCGTGTAAGCCTTTTTACTATCTTATATTCGCTGAGAGACTCCTTGGCGATCACCTTTAACGCGGTGTAAAATGGAACAGCTACCACCATACCTGCAATACCAAACATTAAGCCGGCGATCAGGATCACAAGAAATATTTCCAGAGGATGGGATTTTACACTGGCTCCAAAAATCATGGGCTGGGAAATAAAATTGTCTATCATCTGGCATATCCCATATCCCAGCATTACATAAATGAGCCTGGGTAAGATCACACTGCTAAAATCTGCTCCCAGGAAACTGGATATTACAAATAAGGCCATGAGGATCCCGGCGATGAGTGGCCCCAGGTAAGGAACCAGGTTCAGGAAGGCACATATAAAAGCAATTGCTATAGGATTATTTATTTCAAATACCGAAAGTAAGATGCTGTAGAGCACGAACAACACCGCTATCTGCATCGTAAGGCCAACGAAATAGCGGGATAGCAATACTTTGATCTTATTAAAAACACGCTGGAATTTTCTCTCTTCCCCGCGATTGGCAAAAACGAGTATACTGTTCAGCATTAACTTGCTGTCTTTCAGAAAGAAAAAAGAAATGAACAATGTTGAGAATACGGCAACTAGTGTGGCTCCAAGTATGCCGAAAACATTATTTAGGAACTGAGGTATCAGGCCAACATCAAAATTCCGAACAAATTCGCTACGAGTAAGTCCTTCAATAATATTTATTTCTTCCACGCCCAGATAATTGTTGATCTGGTCGTTAAGATCGTTGAGATCGCTTTTAAATGCCTCTATATCTATTTGTCCCAGGTACCTGCTTTGTTCAATAACGATGGGGACAAAGACAAATATGATTCCCACAAAAATGCTAAGCACAAGAATGAGAACGGTTATAACTGCCAGTTGGTTTGGAAGGTGCAACTTATTGCGCAGAAATATTACTATAGGTCGGCCGATTAATGCTATAACTCCTGCAACCGCTATGTAAATGATCACAGACTGGATCTCCCATAAAAAATAGAGCAACAATACGATACCAAGCATGATACCTGTAGCTCTTAATATTCCATTAGCAAAATCATGTGCTTTCACAGCGTAAATATATTATTTCTTAGCAAACTTGTTGAAGGCTTTGGTAATTTCATATAAAGCTATTCCAATAGAATGGGATACATTCATGCTGCTGTTTTTTCCGAACATTTCTATATGATAGGTTTTATCACAAATTTTCAATACTTCTTCACTTATGCCATGTTTTTCATTCCCGGCTATTAGCAAGAGTTTTTCGTCCTTATCCAGGTTAAAATTTTGAATAGCGTCGCTTTTAGAAGTGATCTCTATCCCTAAGCATTTATATCCCTTTGTTTTTAAGTCCTTTACTTTCTCATTTGAATGTTCGAAAAATTCAAAAGCTACCGTTGTAAATGTGTTTCTGGCGGTACGCTTGAGCCTGTTACTTTTTAAATTCGGGGGTGTCCCGCAAAAAATAATCTTTTCTATCCCAAAAGC
>JAHELO010000183.1 GCA_024644145.1 Christiangramia sp. | reverse complement strand
GAATCGATATGGGAGGTGCTACCGCAGAGGTTACCAAGACCATGGCCTCGAATCCCCGCAGGATTTCCAAAATAGATGTGAGCATCTATTTCCCTCATTCGTATACAGAAAAGGAAATGAAGATTCTTGAGAATACCGGAAGAACCTGTCCGGTACTAGAAAGTTTACATCCAGATATTGAGAAAAATATTTCCTTCAGTTATTCATGAAATCTTTTTTCCTGATATTATTTCTTCAGGTTTTTCTTGCCGGGACTGCGCAGGAAAAGCAGGAAAAAATATTGTGGAGTTCCGCCAGGCCTTTGACCTGGGAAGATTTTAAGGCTCGTCCAGATCTTACAAATACCTACTCAGCGAATACAAATTCTGGAATTGGTTATAGCTGGAATTACAGTACAGCTTCTGGCAGCCCGGTGCTTGAGCATGAAGTTACAGCCAGTTTCTATCCTAACCGCTCCTGGGTAAAACAAATTGAAGAGAAAGAGTATTTACTTGCTCATGAGCAGGCGCATTTTGATATTTCTGAATTACATGCCAGAAAACTCAGGCAGGCACTTGCACAGTACCAACCTGGCCGGAACATAAGGCAGGACCTGAAAAGGTTCTATAACCAAATTGAATCTGAGAGGGTTATAATGCAAAATAAGTTCGATAAAGAATCAGCGCATAGTGAGAACTATGCAGCTGAAATGCGCTGGCGTGAATTTATCCAACTGGAACTGATAAAACTGGAAAACTTCTCGAATTAAAGTTCAGAAACTTCCTGTTTGGCTTTTTCAAATTCAGAGATCATTTCTTTTACGATCTCGGCCGCAGGTTTGATCTCGTGTATGAGACCGGCAATTTGACCAATTTCCAGTTCTCCTTCCTCCAGGTCCCCTTCAAACATACCTTTTTTAGCCCGTGCCCGGCCTAATAGTTCTATAAGATCTTCTTTGCTTGGAGACTTGGAATAAAGTTCCTGCACATCCTGGTAAAATTTATTTTTCAGTAATCGCACCGGTGCCAGCTCTTTAAGGGTCAGAACAGTATCGCCTTCCTTTGCCTGTACCACCATTTCCTTAAAATTGTTATGTGAACTTGCCTCGGGTGTGGCCACAAACCTGCTGCCTACCTGTACGGCATCAGCTCCCAGGACCATGGCCGCAAGCATTCCTCTGCCGGTTGCAATTCCTCCAGCAGCGATGAGGGGAATATTTAATTTCTCCTTTACCATAGGGATTAGGGTGAAGGTAGTGGTTTCGTCCCGGCCATTATGCCCACCGGCCTCAAAACCTTCGGCAACAATTGCATCTACTCCCGCTTCCTGAGATTTTAAGGCAAACTTTACACTACTCACTACATGAACTACCTTAATATCGTGATCCTGTAAATGTTTTGTCCAGGTTTTTGGATTTCCAGCCGATGTGAACACTATTTGTACACCTTCTTCAATAATTATATCCATGATCTTATCAATTTCAGGATATAGCATGGGTACATTTACCGCGAATGGTTTACTGGTTGCCTTTTTACATTTCTGGATATGTTCTCTAAGTATCTCAGGGTACATACTGCCGGAACCAATAATTCCCAGACCTCCGGCGTTTGAAACTGCGCTTGCCAGTTTCCAGCCACTGGCCCATATCATTCCGGCTTGTATAAGTGGGTATTCAATGTTAAAGAGTTGGGTGATTCTATTCTTAGATGCCATTATTCTTTTATAATTAGGAAGGAGTTACGTTTATTATTCTGTTCAAACATAACAATATAAAAACCTCTGGAAAAACCGGTAAGATCGATCTGGTTTTTCTCATTTTTCTTATGAAGTAACATCTGCCCGGCGGTATCGAATATTTTTATATCGTAACCCTGTTGGGTGCTGTTAGAAAATCTTAAAATATCCTGTACAGGATTGGAATATAGTGCCAGTTCATCAGGAGTGTTGCTTTCGGCAAAATAATCCTGTAGCGCCCTCGAAAAATCAGGTATTCCATAACCAAGTTCAGTATCTGGATTGGTAAACATACTGGCCGATTTCCGCACGAGTTGCATCAGTTCAACATTCGTCCAGGAAAGGTTCAACTGCCAGAAGCTGGCAATGGAGCCTGCCAGAATTGGTGACGAAAAGGAAGTGCCATTCACCTGTACTAAACGGTTCTTTTCGTCTATTGCCACCACATCAAGGCCCTGGACAGCAACATCTGGCTTTATCCTTCCATCTGCCGACGGCCCCGGTGAACTGAAAATTGTTTTATCCCTATTCTGGTCTACGGCTCCTACAGTTAACACATTCGCATCTGCAGGAGCTCCAATAATTTGAAAATAATCTTCATCCCCACGATTTCCGGCTGAGGTCACTACTAATAAACCTTTTTCTGAAGCGATATTGGCCCCTCTGGAGATGAAAGCGGTTTGGCCATCCATATCTCCTGGAGAGTAGCTATAGCCGGGATCATCAAAAAGCGTATATCCCAAGGAAGTGTTTAATATGTCTACGCCCAGGCTATCGGCTCTTTCGGCAGCTTCAACCCAGTAACTTTCCTCCACAGGAGTTTCTGTAGGAGCTATTTCGGTAATAAAGAGATAATAGGAAGCATCGGGACCAGTGCCCGTGAATTTATCCTGAATAAATCCGGCCATCGTAGATAATACCAGTGTACCGTGATTGCTAAGCGAAGGATTATTAAAATCTTCAGACCTGTTGGGAAAATCATAACCTCCAAGTAATTTTCCATTATTTCTCAGTCTATCAAAAGCTCCGATGGTTTGCACATTTGGGAACCCTGCATCCAGGACAGCTATTGTTAGATCCTCACCGGTAAGATCATTCTTGTGTAGAAGGTCAGTATTTAGCATTTGTGTTTGAGCGGCAGCAAAACCATACTCGAAATCAATATAAGTTTCGAGTTTATCTGTTTTTAACTCTGTTGTTTGCAATTGGCGGGAATTAATTGCGTCTTTGGCAAATTCTACTCCAGATACAAAATCCAGGGATAATAGATCATTAATTTCATCAGGTGTACCGATTACATGAATACAGTTAAACCATTTAGATTTAGCCTTTACTGCTATGCCTTCCCGGCCTTTGATTACGGAAATATATTCCTCATTTACCGGAACATCGCGTTCATCTATTGAATTGCCTCTTAAGGCTTTACGCTCAATAGCTTTTTGAGTGAGAATGGAAGAAGGATTTTCGAGGGCTTGCTGAACATTCGCTTTATCCTTAAAATAAACCCAGGCATGTTCCTCCTGGGCATTGAGGGTTAAATTGAAAAGAAAAGCAATCAAAAAAAGTTTTTTCATGGAGCAGGGCTATCGCTGTAAATTACGAAATAACACCGGAACCTAGTAACTCATCGTCTTGATACCAGGCGACGAACTGACCTTCAGTTATTGAGGCCTGGGGCTCCTCGAATATTACATACATTCCATTTTCAGTCTGATGAAGTGTGGCCTCCTGCAGCGGCTGACGGTACCTTATTCGGGCTTGTACCTTCAAAGTTTCATTCTCATTAATAGCAAGATCTCTGCGTACCCAATGAACTTCATCCTGCGTAATAAAAAGACCGCGACGATATATCCCGGGATGGTCTTTACCCTGGCCTGCATAGATCACATTTTCTTCTACATCTGTATCTATAACGAATAAGGGTTCTGGAGTTCCGCCTACCGCAAGACCTTTTCGCTGTCCTTTGGTAAAATAATGCGCACCCTGATGTTTTCCCACCACTTTTCCATCTTCAGGTGAGAAATTAAATTTTTCAGATAATTGCTGTAGCCTTTCATTTCCTGAAGTAGGTAATAGGTCTTTTTCCTTGAAGTTATCATTATCTGCCGGTACTTCTACGATCACCCCTTCTTTTGGCTTCAGTTTTTGCTGAAGAAAATCTGGTAATCTTACTTTCCCTATAAAACACAGGCCCTGCGAGTCTTTTTTCTCAGCAGTTACCAGATCCTGTTCTGCAGCGATCTTTCTAACTTCAGACTTTTGTAATTCTCCTATAGGGAAGAGCGTTTTTGAAAGTTGTTCCTGTGTTAACTGGCACAGGAAATAAGATTGATCCTTATTATTATCTTTACCTGCCAGTAATTGATGTACAGTATCCCCATTCTTTTTGATCTCGGCTTTTCGGCAATAATGTCCTGTTGCAACATAATCGGCTCCAAGGGAAAGCGCGATCTTCATGAAAACATCAAACTTTATTTCACGGTTACATAGTACATCGGGATTGGGAGTACGTCCTTTCTCATATTCGTAGAACATATAATCTACGATACGCTCTTTATACTGTTCGCTAAGGTCAACTGTCTGGAAAGGTATACCTAGTTTATCGGCTACCATCATGGCATCATTACTATCATCCAGCCATGGGCATTCATCAGAGATCGTTACAGAATCATCATGCCAGTTCTTCATAAACAGGCCTATCACTTCATAACCCTGTTCTTTTAAAAGATAGGCTGAAACACTTGAATCTACACCTCCGGATAAACCGACAACTACTTTCTTCATTTCTTTTATTTATTCTAATTGCTTAACCGCATAGGAAGTCGGATTAGCGAGCACAAAATTACGAAATAAAAAAAGGTGGCGAAAGCCACCTTAATAAGTCTGATAGATACTAAAATATTATTTCTCGAAAGTTAAGCTGGATCCCGGGAAAGAATTGGGAGAAAATGTAAATCGGGAATTACCAATGAATGTAACTGTTCCTGTTAAATCTCCAA